>JACQUE010000237.1 GCA_016210425.1 Chloroflexota bacterium
CGTTTTCCTTGCGACCACCAACGTTCGACTGGCCTTCGACAGCACCCGGCTGTACACGTATGGCTTCGCCCGCCATAACGTCAGCGAGTACAGCGGCATCGAAAAGCCGGAGCTGGAGCGCGTCGCCCGCGCCTTTGTCAGCTACTTCAACTCCCGGGCCCGCGATCTAAACGTGACGGCCGTCGTCACTGGCGAGGAGGTGCCGCTCCTTCAGGAGAGAGAGGTCCTGCACATGCGCGACGTCAAAGATTTGGTCCGGAAAGTCTTCCGGCTGCAGGAGGTGTCCGCCGGCTTCCTCCTGGTGTTCGGTTTAATTGGCTATGCCATCAAAGGAAAGGCATTTGCCAGGACGCTGGGCCGAGGGCTC
Organism: Chloroflexota bacterium; assembly: GCA_016210425.1. Classification (GTDB taxonomy): domain Bacteria; phylum Chloroflexota; class Dehalococcoidia; order JACQUE01; family JACQUE01; genus JACQUE01. The sequence goes on from JACQUE010000237.1 coordinate 368, forward strand.
ATCTGGGGCGGTGGGCTGACGGTCGCCCTGGTTCTCGCGTTAGCCCTGGGCTCAACGCTTGATTTCGAGGGCCTCTTCGTGCGCTTCCACCTCTTGGGTTTCAGCAATGATCTCTGGCAGCTCGACCCCGACGTTTACATCCTGACGCGGCTCTTCCCAGAGGGCTTCTGGCTGGATGCCACGCTTTTGGTTGCCGGGGCGACGCTGGTTGAGGCCTTACTGTTGCTGGGGCTCGGCTTCCTGCTAAGAGGTAGGACCATAAGAGAAGAAGCCCCAGAGACGCTTCTTCGGGTATAGGACTATAGTCGCGTTAGACGGCGCAGGAGGCGCAGCTTCCGCCGCCGCAAGTGCTGCAACCGCCGCCGCTGCCGGCCACAGCGCTGACAGAGCCGTCGGAGCTCTTAGAAAATGAGGCGAATAGGGATATGACGCGACCGGATGGAGTCGAGCAGGTGGGACACGCAGCCTTCTCATCGGCCTGGCTCATTGAGCGTAGTCGCTCAAACTTAGATTCACATGTGCTACAGTAGTATTCGTAGAGTGGCATAAGGTCCACCTCCAAAATCTCAAGATCATTCTACAAGGGCAAAGTTGACGGATCAAGTGGAGAGAGGAACGATTGTCGGCCGATAGGAGAAACGTCGGAGCCGGGCGACAGCGGCGACAGGAGCGGCGGCTGGAGGCGCGCAGGCAGCAACGACAGACGGCGCGCGAGACTCGCAAGAGGGGACGCATCTGGCTGACGACGGCGGTACTGCTTGTTGTCGCTGCCGTTCTGGGAGGCATCGCCGTTTACCGCTTCAGCCAAGGCCGCAGCCGCACCTATGCGAACGTGGACGTGCCCAGGCCTTATCGAGGCAATCCCTATGCCTCGGTCACGCTTACCGAATGGGGCAATTTCACCTGACCGGGCTGCGCAGCGGTGCGTCCCGTGGTACTGGATGCCTTGAGACAGCTCGGCGATAAGTTCAGGTTGGAATGGAAGCACTACCCGGAGAGCACGTCGAATCCGATGCGTTGGGTGGCGGCCGAGGCAGCGGAATGCGCCAACGACCAGGGAATGTTCTGGGAGATGCACGACCGCATCTTTGAGGTTATGGAGGCGAAAGAAGGCAAGGTCGAGTGGGCCGATTTCACTACCGCCGCCGAGAAGGTTGGCCTTGACATGCGGTCTTTCAACAAGTGCCTTGAGAGCGGGGCCAAGACAGCTACCGTCCAGCGCGACCTGGCGGAGGCGCAGCAGCTTGGTGTGAAGAGCACGCCTTTGTTCTTTATAAATGAGAAGCCGATGCAGTCCAGCGATATCCTCGGCGAGTTGAAGAAAGCCCTCGGGATGGAAACAGCACCCTCAGCCACGCCTGCCGGCAGGTAACCAGTATGGACATAGCATCCGAGAAAGAAGCAACGACAGGCTTGACCAGGGGCATCTCCCTAAACGTCATCCTCCTCGGCGTCGTCAGTTTTCTGACGGACGTGAGCTCGGAGATGACTCTTACGGTCTTGCCGCTGTTCCTGGCCAACGTGTTGGGGACCACCACCGCCATCATCGGCATCATCGAGGGCATAGCCGAAACGACGGCCAGCCTGACGAAGGTGCCTGCCGGCTGGATCTCCGACCGCTTCCAGCGCCGCAAGCTCCCCACTGTCGTCGGCTATGGCATCTCGGCTATCATGAAGCCCTTGCTGTATCTGGCCACTAACTGGGGCCTTGTCCTGGCCATCCGCTTCAGCGATCGCATGGGCAAGGGCATTCGCAGCTCCCCCCGCGACGCTCTCATCGCCGACTCATCCCCCCCCGATAAGCGGGGGATCAACTTCGGCTTCCACCGCGCCGCCGACACAGCGGGAGCCTTCGTTGGGCTTGGCCTGGTTGCTCTGATTACCTTCCTTAGCCAGCGAGGGGCCTTGCAGATGGAACGGGCAACGTATCAACGCCTTGTTCTGGCCGCAACCGTGCCCGGTATCATTGCGGTCCTCATCCTGGCCCTCTTCGTCAAAGAGGTCGCCAAACGCGCCCGCGCCGTCCCTGACGCCGGGGTCGAGTCGGAGCAGCGGCGCCGCCGCGCCCTTACAGGTCCCTTCCGCATCTACCTCGTCATAGTCGCCCTGTTCACCCTGGGCAACTCCAGCGACGCCTTCCTGATCCTGCGCGGCCAGAACCTGGGCCTCTCGGTTCTACAGATCGCCCTGCTGCTTGTCCTATTCAACGCCGTTTACGCCGGCCTGGCCACTCCTGCCGGAGCCATCTCCGACAAGATAGGCCGGCGCAGCCTGGTCGTTGGCGGCTGGAGCGCCTATGCCCTCCTCTACCTGGGTTTCGCCGTCGCCAGCCAGGCCTGGCACTTCTGGCTCCTCTACACCCTTTACGGCGTCTACTACGCCGCCGCCGAGGGCGTAGGCCGAGCGTGGGTGGCCGACCTGGTGCCCTCCGAGGTACGCGGCACGGCCTTCGGCTTCTACCACGGGGCCGTCGGCATCGCGGCCCTGCCCGCCAGCCTCATCGCCGGGCTCCTCTGGCAGGGCCTGGGCCGTTGGCACGGCTTTGGCCCCTCGGCCCCGTTCTACTTTGGGGCGGCGCTCGCTGGCTTGGCTGTCTTCCTGCTCCTCGTCTGGATGCCGCGAGCCAGGATGGCTTAGCCGCCCCTAGCTTTCTTCATCTGGCGTGCGGTCCGTCACCTCCAATCCGCCGAACAGCGTAAGGCCATCAACGTACAGGGCCGAGGGGCTGGGCGCCTGCTCCGCTTGGGCTCTGCTCTTCACCTCCTTGCCCCCCAAAAGCGTCAGTCCGCCTACCGTCACCGGCAGGCCGCGCGGTACGCGCAGCTTCGTGCCACCGAACAGGGTCACGCACGTCATGTGGGTCGTCCCCTCCTCCAATTGTGCCTGCCGAAAGTCCATCTCCAGCCCGCCGAAGGCCGTGAGCGCCCAGAGCCTCTTCCCTGGACGCCAGGGCCGGTTGCCCACTTTGGTGCCACCGAAAAGCGCTGCCGTGAACATCTCTCTCCTCCGTTACCTAGAGTCTCCCAATGTGGCCTCTTCTTCAGTCTAACATCACTGTTCAAGGGCAGCATCGCGTACCTTCTAGCGAAAGGCCTTGTATTACTCGGCGTCTCTTGCTATTGTAGCAACGCGCCGTCCTAGGACGGGCCGCTGCTACCAGGGACTGCTTCGCGGATGTAAGGTCGATAGCTCAAGGAGGCAGACGCCATAACTCAGCAAAGCGTGCGCTTCGGCGTGATGCCTCCGACTGGCGGCGAGCCATCGGAGGTTGTGGCCATCTGTCAGCAGGCCGAGGCGATGGGCTATGGCTGCGTCTGGTTCGCCGACCACCTGATGCCGCCGTACACCAACCCCGAAGGGCCGCTCCTGGAGTGCTGGACGTGGCTCACTACGATAGCAGCTAAGACGAGCCGCATCCGGGTCGGCACCATGACGCTGGCCAACGGCTTTCGCCAGCCCGGCGTCCTCGCTAAGATGGCGGCCTCGCTGGACGTGATCTCGGGGGGTCGGCTTGAGATCGGCATGGGCGCCGGCTGGTCCGAGCGGGAGCACAAGGCCTACGGCCTCCCCTTTCTGGCAACGCCAACGCGCATTGCTCAGATGGCCGAGGCCATCGCGGTGATGAAGCTGCTCTTCACACAGCGCGAGGCCACCTTCAAGGGCGTCTATTACGCCATCGAGGGCGCCTATTGCGAGCCGAAGCCCCTGCAAAAGCCCCACCCGCCGATCTGGGTCGGCGGAGCCGGTGAGAAGCTGACGCTGCGCGTCGTGGCCCGCCACGCCGATGGCTGGAACTGCCCGCACCTGCCGTTGCCTGAGCTCCGCCACAAGCTCGATGTCCTGGCGGCCCACTGTCGCGTCGCCGGCAGGGACCCGGCGAGCATCCGCAAGTCGCTGCTGACTTCCGTGCTTATCGCAGAGAACGAGGCCACGTTGGCCAAGGCGGCGCTGGCGCTGGCGGAGCGGCAAAACGTGGCGGTGGAGCAGCTTCCAGAGCGGATGCTCGTCGGCACGCCGGAGCAGTGCGCCCGGCAACTGAGGAGCTACGTCGACCTGGGCATCACCGATTTCATCCTCCCCTTCCGCTCGCTGGCGGATGCCCGGAGCATGCAGCTATTCATCGAAAGGGTAGCGTCCGCCTTCGCGTAGGAAGGCGTCGCAATAACACGATCATCAGTCAAGAGGAGGAGGAATGCTGGCGTTTATCGGTGGGACGGGCCCCGAGGGTTTGGGCCTGGCGATGCGGTTCGCCGCTGCCGGCGACGAGATCGTCATCGGCTCGCGCGCGCTGGAGAGGGCGCAGGAGGCGGCGGCCAAGGTGAAGGAGGTGGTCCGGGAGGCGAAGGTCTCGGGGGCGGAGAACGCCGACGCAGTGCGGCAGGGAGACCTCATCATCCTTAGCATCCCCTATAGCGGCCAGAGGCAGACGCTGGAGGCGCTGCGCGACATCATCGGCGACAAGGTCGTGCTGAACGTTATCGCGCCGCTGCAGTTCGAGAAGGGGCGCATAAGCGCTATTCGCGTGGAAGAGGGCTCGGCAGCCCAGCAGGCGCAGTTGCTGCTGCCCGACGCCAAGGTAGTGAGCGCCTTCCAGAACCTGAGCGCCGAAGAGCTTCAGGAGATCGAGCACCCCATGCCTTGCGACGTCATCGTCTGCGGCGACCACAAGGAGCCCAAGGAGCAAGTGATGCGCTTGGCCGAGAAGATTAAGGGCGTACGGGCCCTGGACGGCGGCAAGCTGGAGAACTCGCGCTACGTCGAGGACTTCACGGCGCTGCTGCTCATCCTCAACCGCCGCTACAAGACCCAGACGGCCATAAAGATCGAGGGCATAAAGTAGGCTAGCGGCCACGTTTGAAGCGATGGGCCCGCCGAATGGCGGGCCTATCGCTATGTGTCACTCTAAGCGCAGCGAAGCAAGAGTCTCTTGCCTCTATAGGGTGAGATGCTTCACTTCGTTCAGCATGACAAGGATACTGTAGGGGCGGCTTGCGAGCCGCCCCTACGAACGTTCTCGTATGGTTGCCGCCAGCGCCTCCGCGTTAACGCAGTTCGGCAACGGCTCTCCGCGCAGGCCGGCCAGCAGGTTCTCGGCGGCCATCACTGCCATCTTCGTCCGCGTGGCGACGCTGGCGCTGCCGATGTGCGGGGCAATGACCAGGTTGTCGACGGTGAGAATGGGGTCGTCCAGGGGGATAGGCTCGACTTCGGTTACATCGAGGGCCGCGGCCAGGATCGTCCGGCTCTTCAGCGCCTCGTAGAG
>JACQUE010000238.1 GCA_016210425.1 Chloroflexota bacterium
AGGTTGAAGACTGAGTCGTCGAAGGCCTGGCCCATCACACCACGCGGCACCCAGCCCATCTCCGCCTTGTTGGCCTTCAACTCTTCGTCGCCGTTAACATCGTCGGATACCGCCACGAAGTCATCGCCCTTGGCCAGCCGCGTCTTGACCTTATCCACGTCCTCGCCGGCGGCCACGACAATAGCTTGCACGCGGACCTGCGGGGCAACCTTGGGGATGCGCTCGCCCAACTGCTCGCGGATCTTGCTCTGCAGGATCTGGGCCTTGATGTAGTCTCTAAACTCCTTGTCGGAGAGTTTGATGGTGTTGAGGTACTGCTTGTAGAGACGGTCGAACTCGGAGGCCAGCTTCTTTGGGTCGACCTCGGCATCACCGGGTGTTTGGGGCTGGACCGCCTCGCGGATACTGCTGGTGATCTCCTCCGGCGTCGCCGTTATGCCCAGGCGGGGCGCTCCCAGGCGTGCGATCTCCTCATTCTCGATGTTGTCGACGAGCTGGAAGGGGACCGAGGAGAAGTCAAGCTGACCCCCCATAGCCATGGTGAGCATGCGGAGCCTCTTCACGTAGTAGCCCATGGTGAAGGTCTTGGAGTTGACCTTGGTGACCTTCTTGGAAGGGGGCGCCAGAAACTCGCGGTAGTAGCCGTAGGCGGGGACGGCCAGGATGGCCAGCAGGACCAAGGCAATGAGCCCGAAGACTATGAGTCTTGTACGTTTATCTCTCTGCCATCTGGATACCTGTTGCCGAGAAACCCGCCGCCTGCGGGCCTCCTCTCGCGCAATGCTGCTACGCAAGGTGCACCTTCAATGTATGTTATTAGCCAGCCCCTTAACCATGATACGGCACTTGCCGTTCGGGGATGGCCGTAAAAGGGATTGTGAAAAATGGCGCCGCATGCTCGAAAGGCTAGCTTCGGGTGGTGAAGCCGCCGGCCTCTCGTATGTGGGCAGCCGTGAAGGGCAGCAACGCCAGATGGCGCGCCCGCTTGAGCGCGATGGTCAAGCGCCGCTGGTGCCTGGCACACGTCCCGGTCTTGCGCCGAGGCTCGATCTTGCCCCGGTCCGATATGAAGCGGCGCAGCCTGTTGATGTCCTTGTAGTCTATGGTCTTGGTCTTCTCCTCGCAGAAGGAGCAGACCTTACGCCGGGGGATGTAGCGGGGTTTCCCATCAGCTCGCCTGCCGCCTTCGCGCCGCCCTCTTGGTCCCGGTCTTTGATTCGTAGGCATATTCTTAAGCTCCTGCCTGGGTTTTCTGTATCCGCCTCAGCCCGACCGCTCATTCCACTATATTGAGGGGAAGCTACCAGCCTCCCCGCTGCAAACGGCTCTAATGAAACCTCTACAAGGGTTAGGAGAAAAGCTCCTCCGCCTCCACAGCATCGTCGGCCGCGTCACCCGGGAAGGGCGCCGCCGCCGGCCGGTCGAGGAAAAGGATGGTGTTGGCCACCACCTCAACCCTGAAGCGCCGCTGGCCGTCCTGCCCCTCCCAGGAGCGGGTCTGGAGGCGCCCCTCTACGTAGGCACGCCGGCCTTTGCTAAGGAACTGATTGCAGGTCTCCGCCAGCTTGTTCCACGCCACCACATCGAACCACTCCGTCTCCCTTTTCCTCTCGCCGTCCGGCCCCATGTAGTTCCGACTGGTGGCGATCCTAAAGGAGGTTACGGGGGTCCCATTAGGGGTGAAACGCATCTCCGGTTCGGTTCCGATATTCCCGATGATCATAACCTTGTTCAAATCTTGCATGCGCCGCTCCTTTCCCCGTTCCCTGCCCCTTGCGGGGCGGGCTCTCTCCGGGAAGAGCTACTTCGAGTCGACCCGAACCAATAGATGACGAAGAATGTCCTCGGAAGTGAGAAGGTTCGCTTCCAGCTCAGCCGTGAGTTTGGGGTCCATTTTGATCAAGTTTAGCACGTAGTTCCCCTCGGTAAAACGGCGGATGGGATAGGCGAGCTTGCGTCTACCCCAGTGATTGACCCCCGTCACCTCACCACCCCTGCCTGCGATAAACTGCTGCACCTTCTCCACTATGGCGGGAACGTTCTCCTCGGCGACCTCCGGGCTGATTATGAAAACCAGCTCATAGTCGCGCAATCAATCACCCCCTTTCTTAGCGACCGTCGCCTTCAGGCACAGGTCAACCGACCAATCGGTCAGATTAGCAGTGGAATTATACCATGCGGATCGGTTGTCAACAAGCGCGCCTCTAGGCATCGATCCCCGGCACGGGGAAGGACCGGCAGATCTCCGCCACTTCTCCGCGTACGCTGCCGTAGACGTTCTCTTCGCCTACGTTCTTCAGAACCTGCGCGATCAGGCGTCCAATGCGACGCATCTCCTCGGCGCGGAAGCCGCGCGTAGTGACGGCAGGCGTGCCGATGCGGATGCCGCTGGCCACCGACGCCGGCCGCGTCTCGAAGGGTATGGTGTTCTTGTTGACGGTGATGCCGACGGCGTCCAGGGCCTCCTCCGCCTGCTTGCCTGTGATACCCAGCGGCGTGACATCGGCCAGCATCAGGTGGTTGTCGGTGCCGCCCGAGACGATGCGCAGGCCCTGGCGCGCCAGCTCCTCGGCTAGGAGCTTCGCGTTGTCGATGACGGCCTGCTGGTAGTCCTTGAAGCCGGGCTGCATCGCCTCGTGGAAGGCGACGGCCTTGCCGGCGATGACGTGCATCAGCGGGCCGCCCTGGGCGTAGGGGAAGACGGTGCGGTCGATGCGCGTGGCCAGGTCGGCGTTGCAGAGGATGAAGCCGCCGCGCGGGCCGCGCAACGTCTTGTGCGTCGTTGACGTTACGATCTGGGCGTGCGGCACCGGCGACGGGTGCAGGTCGGCGGCCACGAGGCCGGCGATGTGGGCCATGTCCACCATGAGCCTCGCGCCAACGCCATCGGCGATAGAGCGGAAGCGCGGGAAGTCGATGATGCGCGGGTAGGCCGTGGCGCCGGCGACGATGAGCTTGGGCTTCTCCTGCTGGGCTATGCGCTCCAACTCGTCGTAGTCGATGTACTCGGTCTCGCGGTCGACGCCGTAGGAGGCGAAGTGGAAGAGCTTGCCGGAGAAGTTGACAGGGCTGCCGTGGGTCAGGTGGCCGCCGTGGGAGAGGTTCATGCCCAGGACGGTGTCGCCGGGCTCCAGGAT
>JACQUE010000239.1 GCA_016210425.1 Chloroflexota bacterium
CGGCAAAAGGGGAGCTGGCTGCTGGTGACCGGGGTGCTGAGCGGGATAACGCCGATGGCGATGGCTCTACCTATGAAGCTGATGCACCTGCCGGTGGCAGTGGCTTCGACGGCGGCCATGGGAGCGACACAGGGTGCTTTTATGGCGCTGAGCGGGGCTATGATCCAGGAAGTCGCGCCTGACCACTTGCGCGGTCGCGTCTCCGCCTTCTATCTGCTTCTCGCAGGAGGCCTAATGGCGTGGGTGAATCTGCTGAACGGCGCTCTCGCCGATATTTGGGGGGTTCCCTATCTGTTCCTGGTACCGGCGGCAACATACCTGGTCATTCTTTCGTTCATGACCGGCGGGCTGTCGACCTTGAGGGTAACGTTTAAGAGGGGGACTCTGGCTTTAGCCGCCAGCGGGGAGACGGTTCCCGCAGCGTGATGAGGCGTGATCTCGGCAAGGGGCCGGAGAGATCAGTCCTTTTTATCGCTCTTGTCATTCTTGCTCTTTTCGCCCTCGCTGTGCCCCTGCTCGCTTTCCTGTTGCCCCGACTTAACCGAGATGCTCTGGGCCACCAGGGTGTCGTCCTGTTTCACCGTGCCTTTGATGCTGACCCAGTCGCCCGTCTTTGTCTCACCTAGCTTGTCCTTGAGTTCGGAGCTGATCCGGACTTCCCGGCCCGCCACTGTGATGCGGTCCTGAGCGATGGCCGTCAATTGCCCCTCCATCTCGAAGCTGGAGCCGCTGACGCGGAAAGAGGGCTTTGGCGCGTCCGAGGGAGTCGTCGGCGACGGGCGCGGCGTGGGCCGGGGTGCGGGTGAGGGCGATGGCGATGGCGATGGCGATGGCGATGGCGATGGCGAGGGCCGGGGCGACGATGCTTCCTTCGGCTTGGCGGCGGCCATTACCCGCGTCGGCTCCTTCTCCGCTTCCCTAGTCTTAGTAGGCTCGGCTTCCTTCGGCCTTTGCGCGGGCTTCTCGGCTGCCTCGTCCTTCTCCCGGGCGACCTCCATCGCCCGCTCCTGGCCTCGCTGGGACACAGCCATTGCTTTCGCCAAGGCCTCCTGCGCCTCCTCTGGAGCGCGACCAGCCACCTCCTTGAGCACCTCTTGCTGCCGCTCTGCGATCACGGCCAGCTTCTCCCGCAAGTCCGGCGAGGCATCCGGCTGCTCGGCCGCGGTAACCACGTAGTCGGTCTCGCTGGCCATGGCCCGCACCAGGTCTGCTCGCAGGGCCCGGCCCCGTCGCTGCTCCTCCTGGATCTCCTTCATCCGGCGGACGGCCAGGGCAAGGCGTAGCTCGGTTTTGTTCTCAAAGGGCAGCGCTAGCCTAGTCGCCTCGATGCCTCGCTTGACAGAGTAAAGCTTGTCGCCCGGGAGGGCGCTAGCCGAGGCCACGTGGCCTGCGGAGAATAGACCGGCCAAGAGAAGCGAGGCCAGGAGCAGGGCAAGTACGCCTCGCAGGGCCAGCACAGGGAGACGGCTGAGGAAAGGCCGTGGTGCGGGCTGGGCGCCGGAAAGGAAGCGGTAGCGGAGGCCCGCTTCGAAGTCGGGCCTTGGTTCCGCCTCTCGCCAAGTGTCGCGCATTTGCTGAGCGAGGCGGCCAATTTCCGATAACTCATCACCTGACGCGGCATCCTCCGGATAGCCATCCAGGAGTCGCTGGAAAGCCTCCTCGGGTGCCTCTTTACCCCTGTCCGCCACGGTTAGCCGCCTTTCGAAATGGGACCGGGCAGTTGCCCTTCCACTAGGTTAAACGCTGTCCTATGCTTCAAAGTTAATAGAGGGCCCGTCATCTAGGGCCGCTCCTCGCCCATGATCTTGCGCAGGGCCGCTACGGCCTGGAACTGGAGGACCTTCACAGTCGTCTCCTTCTTGCCGAGGGCCTGGGCGGTCTCCGCAACCGAGAGGTCGGCGGCGAAGCGAAGAGTTATCACCTCGCGCTGGGCCGGAGAGAGGCGGGCGATGGCAGCGTGAAGCCGGCGCTGGGTGAAGCTGCGCTCGGCTATCTCCAGAGGCCCCAGCGTCTGTGTCTCATGGTCATCCGCCAGCGGCTCCTCTGGCCCCCTCCGCCGGCGCTGGCGCTCGTGGTCCGTTACCTGGTTGCGGGCGATGCGAAAGAGCCAGCCGGCGAAGGGCGCCCCAGTCCAGCGGAAGCTGTGGAGGTGGCGCAGCACTTTCATAAAGATCTCCTGCGTCACGTCCTCCGCCTCTGCGGCATTGCCCAGGCGCGCTAGCACAAAACGATACACCCGTCGGAAGTTGGCCTCATACAGGTGGGCGAGCGCACTCTGCTCGCCCTGCTGCGCCTTCGCAATGATGTCTCGCTCGCTGGCTAGCTGCCCTTCAGCGGTCTTCTCCAAAGGCCCTTGTCCTAACCATGTTCGCTCCCTGGCCTTGGCGCCGGCGTGCTCTTGCCTAGCGCCTGCCATTATACCTCATCGAGGAAAGGCTCCTACACCCTTACTATCGGCGCCTTAACCTTCGCTGGCATCTGCACGTTTTCCCTTTATGAAAACTACATTTTACAAACTGAGGCACGTGCGATGCCAATAAAAGGAGTGTCGATCAACCGGCTTCTGATCGCGGGGGCAACGCTTCTCCTTGCTGGAGGCGTCCTCACCGCATGCAAGGGTGGCGAAGGGGTTGCCACTGCTCCTGCGGCCTCCAGCGCCGCAACTGTCGCGAAGCCGCCGTCTGCAAGCGCCTCGCCCTCCGCACCGGGAGGGGCCACTAAGACAGCGGCAACAGAGCAACAGACGACCGGCATGGGGGAGGCAGCAGCGGCAAAGAGGCCGGCCGGTGGCGGGCAAACGGCGGCGCAGGTCGGTGAGGCGACGCCATCTGCGAGAGACGTGGCGCCATCCGGCCCTGCAGGCGGAAGGCCTGCCGGTGGGGCCGCTTCGGCCCAGGCCGCCATTGCCGAGCAGCCCCGGCTCTTCCTCATGGTGACGGAGCCTGCCAACGAAAGCGTGAGCAACGAGGAGCAGATAGCGGTCGCTGGCAAGACCACTCCCGACGCAGTCGTGAGCGTGGATGGCCATGCCATCAAGGTAGATGCAGCGGGCAACTTTCGCACAACGGTAACTCTGGAAGATGGGGCCAATGATATCGACATCGTCGCTAGCGATAGCGAGGGAAACGAGAAGTACGAGACGCTGGATGTGATCTATGCGCCTTAACCTTCCGATCCCCTCGGGCGTTTAGAGAGACGAAAGCAAGTGAAGAGGAGTGACAGATGAGGCTCAAGAGCCGGTTTCGCATCCTACTGGTTGCCCTGCTGGTAGGGCTTCTCGCTACAGCTACGGTGGGCACGGCGTTGGCCGACCCGCCCCATCCGCCCGGCCGCCCTGATAAGAGTGGCGCGGGAAATGGCCCTATCGTTGCCGGCACCCAAACGGCCGATAGCTCCCACGCCGCCAAGGGAAGGGACAAGGACGCGGGGGACCTGGACGTGGCATCGCTGGCCAAGCGCAGAGGCTTCTTTGGGACTGTGGTGAGCAACGACACGGCGGACAAGAAGATCGTTGTCGCGGTCAGGGTGGCGGATGATACGAAGGACGTGGACGTTAGCTACGACGACAGCACGGTCTGCAAGAAGCCGAAGGCAGGGAAGATAGACTGCTCGACGATTGCTGCCGGCGACCGGGTCGCGGTCAACCTGAAACACGACACGCATACCGCGCGCCACATCAACGTCTTGCCGGTGAAGCCCGAGGTCAGACACGCCCACCAGGTAGGCGTGGTCACCGGCCTCACCGACAGCTCCATCACCATAAAGCTCCGAAATGGAGAGGCCAAGACCTTCCAGGAGGTCAAAGGCGTCGACATCGATCCCGATAGTGCCACACTGCAGCAGGGGAGCTTCGTGACGCTCATCCTGAATAGGGACGGCCAGGTCACGGAGATAGTCGTGCACAAGAAGACGCCACCTAACTGGCCTACTTCCTAAGGCTCTTCAGGGGGAAAGGGGGCCCCTTCAAGAGCCGAGGTGCGGCACCGGCGAGTGCCGCACCTCGTTTATTATGCTCAACGGATGCCGGTATCGATGCTGATATCCAGCCGCACCGTCTCGCCGCTCCGTATCTCCACGGTTTTCGGTAGGTCCTTGCTCCCGCCGATGCCCTGCGTCTGCCTGAGGCGCACGATATAGGCCCCGGGCGCCAGCGCGACCCTGAAGGTGCAGTCTGGGGCCAGGTTGAAGCTGGTTACCTCGGTTTGTCCGTCCGCCTGGAGCACCGTCAGACCACGAGACGTGCAGACTGCGGGAGATGGAGTGGGCGTGGGCACGCCTTGCCGTTCCACCGGCACCAGCGGCCCGATGCTTGCCTTGCCCTCGAGGTAGCCGGCCTCACCCTTTGAGGAAGTTGGAGTAGCCGAAGGCGAGGGTCTCGGCGTCGCGGGGTCCGCTGTGGGTGTGGCGGTCGTCGGTGCCTGGGTGCAAGCGCCCAAAGCAAGCAGTAGCGCGACGGCCAGCGGTAGGGTTGTGAGGAACAGCCTCATTAGCCGTCGTAGCTAGGGGTAGTAGAGCTTCTGCGCCTCGCTGCGAAGCTCAGCGCGGAAGTCCGGGCGTGCGATGGCGATAAGCTCCTCCGCCCGCTCGCGCTGCGATTTGCCCAAGAGGTGCGCCACGCCGTACTCGGTGACGATGCAGTCGGCGAAATGGCGGGGGACGGTGACGGCGGTGCCTGGGCGCAGCACGGGGACGATCCGCGATATGGCGCCGTTGCGGGCGGTGGACGGCAGCACCGTGATGGAGCGTCCACCCTTGGATAGGACGGCGCCGATAGCGAACTCGGGCTGGCCGCCGGGGCCGGCGTAGACGCCAGGGCCCAAGGACTCCGATGCGATCTGGCCGGTCAGGTCGACGGCCAGGGCGTTGTTGATGGCCACCTGGTTATCGTGGGAGGCGATGAAGCGGATGTCGTTGACGTAGGTGAGGCCGTAGAGCTCCCACATCGGGTTCCTGTCGACGTAGGCCGCCTCCTCAGGGTCCTCGCCCCTGAAGGCCGAGGCCACCATCTTGCCCTTGTGGTGGGTCTTGTACAGGCCAGTGAAGATGCCCTTCTTTACGAGGCCGACGATGCCCGCCGGCGTCGTCTCCGAGTGCCACCCGAGGTCGTTTTTGCCGTCGAAGGCCCCGCAGCGAACGATGCC
>JACQUE010000241.1 GCA_016210425.1 Chloroflexota bacterium
CCTGCAGCATGCCGATGCTACTATTTGTAACAGCCATAACAACTGAATAGGGAAAGCTCTTATCCAGAGAGGTGGAGGGAACGGCCCGAAGAAGCCTGGCAACCAGCCGGCAGCCCAACTGGGCAACGGTATGGTGCTAAGTCCGACCCCGCCCAGCCGGGGGAAGATGAGAGTGAGAACTGGCTAGCTTCTCTCGCCCAGAGAAGCTTTTTGTTGTCCTTTTTCAGGAGGTATATGCCCAGTTTTAGGACGATGCAGTGGGCTGGAGGTAAGCTCCGGCTCCTGGACCAGACTAGACTTCCTCATGAAGAGGTCTATCTGGACCTGGAAAGCCACGAAGACGTAGCCCGCGCCATAAGGGAGATGCGTGTTCGGGGCGCCCCAGCAATCGGGGTCGCGGCGGCCTACGGGATAGCGCTGGGAGCAGCGGGGATCGTCACTGATGACCCTGATCTCTTCCACTCGCGCCTGGATGCCGTCTGCGAGACACTTTTGGCCACCAGGCCTACGGCCGTGAATCTCGCCTGGGCCGTCCAGCGCATGCGGCGCGTTGCCGCAGCCAAGGCTCCGGCCACGGCCCGCCAGGCCCTCCTTGCCGAGGCCCAGGCCATCGAGGCTGAGGACGAAGTGTCGAACCGCCGCCTTGGGACTTATGGGGCCGCCTTATTGCCCGCCTCGGCCACGGTCCTAACTCACTGCAACGCCGGCAGCCTGGCCACCGCCGGCTACGGCACCGCCCTGGGCGTCCTACGCGCCGCCAGAGAGCAGGGCAAGCAGGTCCGCGTCTACGCCGACGAGACGCGGCCCCTCTTGCAGGGAGCGCGCCTCACGGCCTGGGAGTTGCAGCGCGATGGTTTTTGCGTCACCCTTATCACGGACTCCATGGCCGGATACTTCATTCATAAGGGCATCATCGACTGTGTTATCGTGGGGGCTGACCGTATCGCCGCCAACGGGGACGTAGCCAACAAGATCGGCACCTATGCGCTGGCGGTGCTGGCCAAGGAGAACCGTGTGCCGTTTTACGTGGCGGCGCCGACCAGCACCATCGACCTCGCGACGCCTTCGGGAGACGACATACCGATCGAAGAAAGAAGTCCTGAAGAGGTCACCAGAGTGCTGGAGACGCCAATCGCTCCGCAGGGTGTGAAGGCCGCCAATCCGGCCTTCGACGTGACCCCGGCGCAATACGTGACTGCCATCATAACGGAGCACGGTATTGCCCGTCCCCCTTACATGCGAAGCCTTGCGATGATAGTGAGAGGCCGAAATCGGGAGGTAAACCGTGCCTTCAAGTAAAAGGGAAAAAGGCAAGCAGCCGCCAGCGCGGCAGGCTTCGGCGCGACCTCAGCCTGCTAAGCCGGCGAGAAGGGCAGCGAGGGCACAGCAGGCCGCCAGGTTGGCGACCGGGCGGCGCCGGACGGCGAAGAAGCGGAGCATGTTCCCGATCTACGCCGGAGTAGGCGTAGTCGTCGCTCTGGTGCTCGTAGCGCTGCTGATCGTATTCAACCGCGGCAACTCCGGCAAGAGTTCAACAAGCGGCGTCTCGGTTACGGCCCAAGGTCTGACTAAGGGCCCACAGGACGCCCCCGTCACCATAATGGAATATGCCGACTTCCAGTGTCCTGCCTGCCAGAACTTCACGGAGACTGTGGAAAAGCAGCTTGAGAGCCAATACATAAGCCCGGGCAAGGTGAAGCTAGTCTACAGGCCCTACTCCTTCATCGGCCCCGAGTCCAACTGGTCGGCGGAGGCGGCCTACTGCGCCAACGACCAGGGGCGCTTCTGGGACTACCACGACAAGCTCTACGACAGCCAGGCCGGCGAGAACAAAGGCACTTTCTCCAAAGCCAATCTAAAGCGCTTCGCTAAGGAGCTTGGCCTCGACACGAACGCTTTCGATAGCTGCCTTGATTCAGGCAAGTACAGCAAGACCGTACAGGACGATAAGAAGGAGGGGGACCGCAAGGGCGTCCAGTACACGCCGACCCTCTTTGTCGACGGCCAGAAGATCGTGGGCGTACCCAACTACTCCGACCTGGACAAGCTGATCAAGTCTGAACTGAGCAAGCTGGGGCAATAATGGGTGGCCTGGCCGTGCAACGTGCAGCGGAAGGAAGGATAGTATCAGGAGGCAACAGGCGGCTAGGGGCAATCATCGCCCTCAGCGTCATCGGCGTGGGCGTCTCCGGTTATCTGACCTATGTCCATTACAGCAACTCCTCGCTGCTGTGCACGGGAGCCGGCGGCTGCGAGACGGTCAATATCAGCAAGTACGCGGAGATAGCGGGCATCCCGCTGGCCCTCTTCGGGCTCGGCATGTACGTCGCTTTCCTGGCCCTGTCCTGGGCCAGGGGATGGGGCGGCGCAGGGCCCTGGGCGGCGCTTGTCCTTTTCGGCCTCTCGCTGGCCGGCACCACCTATTCCGGCTGGCTGACGTACGTCGAGCTATACAAGATCAAGGCAGTCTGCCCATGGTGCGTCACCTCGGCGGCCCTGGTCACCTTTGTGCTGCTGCTATCGACAGCCGAGCTATGGCGGGCAACCGCCGAAGAGCAAGACTGATATTTGGGAGAGATGAGCGGTGCCTGAAGCGAAGATCGGGATCATCGGCGGAAGCGGTCTCTACGAGATGGACGGGCTCACAGACGTCCAGGATGTACAGGTCGACACGCCCTTCGGCAAGCCCAGCGACGCCATCATGGTGGGCAAGCTGGAGGGCCAGGCCATCGCCTTCCTGCCGAGGCACGGCCGTGGCCACCGCATAAGTCCGACCAATCTGCCGGTCCGCGCCAACATCCACGCTCTCAAGTCGCTGGGGGTAGAGTGGATCGTCTCCGTGAGCTCCGCAGGCAGCCTCAAAGATAACATCCACCCGCTGGACCTGGTCATACCGGACCAGATCATCGACCGAACCAAGAGCCGCGTCAACAGCTTCTTCGAGGAGCCCGACGCCCCGGTTGTCCATGTCGGATTCGCCGACCCCTACTGCCCGCTGCTTAGCCAGATCGTCTACGAGGCAGCCGCCCAAACGAAGGGGGCCGTCCACAAGGGCGGGACCTATGTGGTGATGGAGGGGCCGCTCTTCTCGACTAGGGCTGAGTCCAACCTCTACCGCTCTTGGGGCGCCAGCGTCATCGGCATGACCACGCTCCCCGAGGCCAAACTGGCCCGCGAGGCTGAGATCTGCTACACGACCATCGCCTGCGTCACCGACTTCGACTGCTGGCACGAGACCGAAGAGTCGGTGACGGTGGACATGATCATCGGTAACCTGCTGCGCAACGTCGACCGGGCGAAGGCCATCGTGCGCAAGGCAGCCGGGGCACTGCCCATAGAGCGAACGTGCGTTTGTGCTACGGCGCTGAGGGACGCAATCATTACCAGCCACGATTTGATACCCCCCGAGGCCAAGGAGAGGCTTCGGCTATTGATCGGCAAGTACGTGCAGTAGGAGCTTCCGACGACATTGGCGAAGCAGGCCCTTCCTTTTCGAGGTCTGCCGTTGGCGATAGGCAGCCTCCCCCATCAGGACCCAACCGAGGCCTGCGCGCTGGTTATGGATCTCCTTCCTGAGATACTGGGGTGGCCTCAGTTGCCACGGCGCTCCCCCCTGGAGGCGATGATAGCCCAATGCGCGGAACGGTTCCCTGGGGCCGTGGTTGACGAATCCGGCGTAAGAGTCGAGCGAGGTCCGGCCCTTGAGCAGAGACTAGCTATACTGAACGACGACTACTACGACGGCAGCTTCGAGGCATACGGATTTAGTAGGGAGCGGGCTTCCGGCCTCTATACACTGTTTGAGTCGGACATGGATGCGCCGGTAGCCGTCAAAGGGCAGCTCGTGGGGCCCATAACGTGGAGCCTGGCCGTCAAGGACGGCGACGGCGACCCGATCGCAGCGGACCATCGGCTGCTGGATGCGGCCACCAAGTTCTTTTGCCTGAAGGCGGCCTGGCTGGAGAACAGGCTGCGGCGACTGTGCGACGAGACCATCATCTTCCTAGACGAGCCATCGCTGCACACGCCCGTCCTGCATAACAGTCCTTTGAGCGCTAAGCGGGCTACGCTTCTTATAGAGAGAGTGCTCCAGGGTATGGGCGGCCTGAAGGGGATTCACTGCTGCGGCGACGCAGACTGGTCACTCCTGCTGCAAGGCTCCGCGGATATCTTGAGCGTCGACGCTTACACTTATGGCGAATCTCTGGCAGAGCATACTGAGGCATTGCAGGTCTTCCTGGCAAGAGGCGGCTCTCTCGCCTTTGGCATCGTGCCAGCGCGGGAGGAGTTGCTCATGAAGGAGACGACGGGGAGCCTCATGGTGAGGCTTGAGGGGTTGATGGACTCGCTTTCCAAGTGGGGCATCCGGCGAGAGCTGCTGGTCGAGAACATGCTGGTATCGCCGGCCTGCGGGCTGGTGGGCCTCTCTGAGGAGCTTGCGCGGCGGGCGCTGGCCCTAACGGCGGGTGTCTC
>JACQUE010000242.1 GCA_016210425.1 Chloroflexota bacterium
ATGACAGAAAGAGCGCAGCTTATCATTAACGGAAGGTTTGTTTCGGGGGAGGCTGAGCCCTACAGCGCGAAGAACCCCTATAATCAGGAGCCCGTCTCCGAAGGGAACCTGGCCGGCGCGGACCAGGTGAAGGAGGCCATCGCCAACGCCAAAGCCACCTTTCAGGAATACCGCAACTTCCCAGCCCATCGCCGCACCAGCCTGCTGCTGGAGATGAGCCGTCTGGTTGCTGAGAACGCCGAGGAGATCGCGAGGATCATCGCTGTAGAGGTGGGCAAGCCACTCCGGACGGCACGAATCGAGGTAACCCGCGCGGTCTCAACCTTCCACATAGCCGCCCTCGAGGTGCCAAACGTCGGCGGTGGGATCGTGCCCATGGACGTGGTCCCTTACGCTGAGGGGCGGCAAGCCTTCTACATCCGCGAGCCCATTGGTGTTGTGGGGGCCATTACGCCCTTCAACTTCCCCTTCAACCTGGTCGCCCACAAGATCGCTCCGGCCCTGGCCGTCGGCAACACCGTCGTGCTGAAGCCCGCGCTTTCGGCGCGTCTTTCGGCCCTCAAGCTGGGCGAGCTCATCCTTAAGGCAGGCTTTCCGCCGGGCGTCCTCAACGTCGTCCCATGCTCCAACCAGGTCGCTTCGACGCTTGTCGACAGCCCGGACGTGGCGATGATCAGCTTCACGGGCAGCGTGCCCGTCGGCAAGCAAATCAGGGACAGGGTGGGGCTGAAGAAGGTCGTACTGGAGTTGGGCTCCAACTCGGCGAACATCATCTCGGCCAGCGCGGACATTCAGCAAGCGGCAACCGCCATCGCTCGGGCCGGCTTCTCCCACGCCGGCCAGTCTTGCATCCACGCCCAGCGTATCTATGTCCACAGCTCGGTGCTGGACAGGTTCCTCAAGGGCCTGCTGCCCCTCGTGGAGTCGCTTCGCCTGGGCGACCCCCTCAGAGAGGAGACGGATGTCGGCCCCATGATCGACGAGAATGGCGCCAGCCGCGCCGAGGCCTGGGTCGCGGAAGCGCAGGCAGGCGGCGCGCACGTCCTGGCGGGCGGCACGCGTGAGGGCACAATGTTCAGGCCAACGGTGCTTACGAACGTGACGCCTGAGATGAAGGTGGTCTGCGAGGAGGTCTTCGCCCCCGTTATCGCCATCATCCCCTTCGAGGACCTGGGGGAAGCGATCCGGCAGGTGAACGACTCCAAGTACGGGTTGAACGCCGGAGTCTTCACCCAGAGCATCCAAGAGGCCTTCCAGGCTATTAAGGAGCTGCAAGTGGGCTCCGTGGTCATCAACGACCCATCCTCATTCCGAGCCGACCAGATGCCTTACGGCGGTGTCAAGGAGAGCGGCGTGGGCCGCGAGGGCCTGCGTTATGCTATGGAGGAGATGACGGAGATCAAGTTCGCCAGCTTCAACCTGGGCAAGGCAGTCTAGCCTATCAAGCCGTGCTTTGGGCCAGCCCGTGTAGGCCCGCCTTCCACGGCCTGTCATGCTTGTTCGCCTCCAACTTGACACGATTGCACCCAATGATATAATGCGCCCAGACGAAGTGGAGTTAGCGCGTCCATCTCGCGCAGTGGGAGAAGGAGTAGGATATGGATTTCCGCTTCAAACCTGAGGAGGAGGCCTTCCGGCAGGAGGTCCGCACCTTCCTTGAGACCGAATGGCCAGCAGCTATCGAGAAAGCCGGCCAGCGTCGCCTGTCGCGCGAGGAGCGGGAGACGCTGCAGCGCTCATTCACCAAGAAGATCATCGACAAGGGATGGCTGGCCATCGGCTGGCCCACGGAGTACGGCGGAGGCGGCAAGTCCTGTGTGGAGCAGATGGTCTTCAAAGAGGAGTGCGCCTACGTTCGGGCCCCCGCCGGCGGCGGCTTGGGCGTTAGCATGGTCGGGCCCAGCATCCTCAGCCACGGCACGGAGGAGCAGAAGCAGTTCTTCATCCCCAAGATCATGAAGAACGAGATGCAGTGGTGCCAGGGCTTCAGCGAGCCCAACGCCGGCTCCGACCTGGCATCCCTCCAGACGCGGGCCGTCCAGGACGGCGACGACTACGTCATCAACGGCCAGAAGATATGGACGAGCGGCGCCCATCGCGCCGATTGGAACTTCATGCTGGCCCGCACCGACCCGGACGCTCCCAAGCACCGCGGCATCACCTACTTCCTTATCGATATGAAGAACACTCCCGGCATGACCATCCGCCCGCTGCGCAACATGGCCGGCGGCGCCGAGTTCTGCGAGGTCTTCTACGACAACGTCCGCGTGCCTGCCGCCAACATTCTGGGGAAGAAGAACGAGGGCTTCTACGTAGCCACCACCACCCTCGAGTTCGAGCGCTCCTCCATCGGCTCCGTTGCAGGCACCCAGCGGGACTTAGAGGAGTTGGTCGACTTCGCCAGAGAGACCAAGATCAACGGCAAGGCTATCGCCGAGAACCAGCGCGTGCGCCACAAGCTGGCCGATATCGCCATCGGCATACAGATGGTCCGCAACCTGGCCTACCGCGTCACCTGGATGCAGACCAAGCGCATGCGCTTCATGCACGAGGCCTCCATCGGCAAGCTCTTCCTCACCGAGCTCATGGCGCGCATGGCCAACGTGGGCATGGAGATGATCGGGCTCTATGGCCTGCTGGAGCGCGGCTCCAAGTGGGCCCCGCTGCGGGGGCGCTTAGAGACCACCTACATGACCTACATCGGCTTCGCCATCGGCGGCGGTACCTCGGAGATCCAGCGCAATACCATCGCCACCCGTGGCCTGGGCCTGCCCCGCTAGCTCGACTGAAATTGCTGACGCTCACGCCCCCTTCTGGCAGCAGGAGGGGGCGTCTCACTGGATAGCTAGCCACCGCCACGGGCACTTGCAGAAAGGAGAAACCGGGATGGAGTTCTGGGGCGGCATCGGCCTACCATCCTCCAAGAACCGGCTGGCGCCCAAAGCTTTCGTTAAAGTCTACACGCAGTTTGCCGACGCGGCTGTGCGGGCGGAGGCGATGGGGTTCGACGCGGTACATGCGCCGGAGCACCATTTCATGTCCGACGGCTTCAACCCTTACACACTGGTGCCGGTGGCGGCAATGGCCGCCAAGACAAGGCGCATCAAGCTCAACAACGGCTGCCTGCTGCTGCCCCTGCACGACCCGCTGCGTGTCGCCCAGGACATGGCAACGCTGGATGTTATCAGCCGCGGCCGCTCCTACGGCACCTTCGGCATCGGCTACCGCCCCTATGAGTTCCTGGGGCTGGGCACCAACAAGAAGACGCGCGGAGCGCGCATCGTCGAGATGATGGAGGTCATCGACCTCGCCCTCAACAACGAGGTCTTCTCTTTCGAGGGCAAGCACTACCGCTACAGCAACGTCCGCCTGCGCCCGCGCCCGGTCCAGCGCCCCTTCCCGCGCCCGATGCTCTTCGGCGGCACGTCGCCGCTGGCCGCCCGCCGCGCCGGCAGCCATCACTTCCCCTACTGCATGGCCGTCGTCCCTTACGACAAAGCGGTCGAGCTGGCCGCCGAGTACAATCGCGCCGCAGACGAGGCCGGTTACCCTCGGGAAAAGCGCCGCATGGCCTCCGTCGCCTTCTTCTACCTGGCTAAGGACATGAAGACGGCGACCGACCTCCGCGATTCCTACATGCCCCACTTCAAGGAGGACATCACATCCTTCGGCTACCTGGTGGACGCCGAGGGCCACCACGTCTACAACCCCTCCGAGGACGACCCCATCTACCAGACGATGTTCCGCGCCTTCATGCCCCTAACCCCGCCGAAGCTTGTTGACCTGATCCACGATTACGAGCGCATCGGCGTCTCCGCCCTCAGCATCGGCACCACCGACGTGGACCTGCTATCGAAGGAGGTCTTCCCGCACTTCGGGAAGGCTTAACGGGTCCGATCTGGCTACGGCGGCTTGCTAGGATAGATTCGGACAAGAACTAACCTATTGATTTACGGAGACAGGGTGTGGAAACAATGCAGAATTGGTTTTGCAAGAGTCAGGCACTTGGCAACGATTACATTGTGGTCGAAGCGTCCACAATGTCATTCGTTTTAACGCCGGAAGCCATCCGGATGCTTTGTGATCGTGATTTTGGAATCGGGTCAGATGGAGTGTTGGCGATAGTTGATTCAACACGGGCGGATTTTGGGCTACGCATCTATAATCCGGATGGAAGCGAAGCCGAAAAG
>JACQUE010000243.1 GCA_016210425.1 Chloroflexota bacterium
CTTCCTGCGCGGGAGCGACGGCAAGCTCATCATAAACGAGGTGAACACCATCCCCGGCTACACGCGCATCAGCAAGTCCCCGAAGCTCTGGGAGGCCAGCGGACTGCCCTTCCCGAAACTGGTAGACCGCTTGATCGCGCTGGGGCTGGAGCGCCATGAGGCACGGCGTAAGCTTCTGAGAAGCCGATGAAGAAGCGCAAGTCGATGCAGCTTGAGTACGAGCCCAAGGGGCAGATGAGCGCGGCCCGCCTCACCAGGTCCGTGTCCTACCTCTGGCACGGCTTCTGGCCCAAGATGCTCAAGCTGAGCCTGGGAGGGCTGCTCATCGCCCTGGTCATCTGGACCGTGCGCTCGCCGCTCTTTCGCGTGGCCGACGTTCAGGTTCAGGGCAACCAGCGCCTGTCTCCCGAGGAGGTAGAAGGAGCGGCTCAGCTCCTGGGACGGCACATCCTGACCCTTTCGCCAGGACGGACTTCGTCGGCGATCCTGGAGGCACTGCCGCAGCTCAAGGGTGCTGATGTCCACCGGCGTATACCCAACCGGGTGCTCGTCTCAGTCCAGGAGAGGCAGCCGTGGGCTGTGTGGAGGATGGGCGAGCTGACGTACGTCATCGATGCGGAGGGGGTGGTGATGGACGATGGGACGGCGCCGCCTGGCCTGCCGGTGATCATGGATACCAGGCGCGGCCAGCTAAAGCTGGGCGACAAGGTGGATGCTGGGGCCGTCGCTGTGGCCAGGCAGCTCGGGGACATCCTGCCCAGGGAGCTGGGGGCAAAGCCCATCCGGTTTGAGTACTCGGACCCCGGTGGCCTAGTGGTGGTAACGGACAAAGGGTGGCAGGCCCGCTTCGGAGACGGCGAGGACCTGGATTTCAAGGTCGCGGTCTGGAAGGCGGTAGTGGCCAAAGCGCCCGGCCTAAACCCGAAGCCGCGCCACGTAGATTTGCGCTTCACGACCAGGCCCTTCTATAGACCCTAGGAAGGAGGCAAGCAGTGGGAAGGAACAGCAGTTTCGCCGCCATAGACGTCGGTACCACGAAGATCTGCACCCTCATTGCCGAAGTGAACGGCGACTATGAGATACAGATCACGGGCGTGGGGGTAGCGCCCGCTCAGGGCCTGCGCAAGGGCATCGTCGTGAACATCGACGAGACCATCGAGTCTATCCAGTCCTCCGTGGACAAGGCGGAGCGGGCTAGCGGCAACCGTATCCTGTCGGCCTACGTGGGCATCGCCGGCAGCCATATAAGCTCGCTCAACAACCGGGGCGTCATCGCCATCTCCCGCAACGACCGGCTCATAACGCGAGAGGACGTGACGCGGGTGCTCGAGTCGGCGCGCACCATAAGCATCCCCAGCAACCGCGAGGTGCTGCATGTGATCCCGCGCTCCTACATCCTCGATGGCCAGGAGGGTGTCAAAAACCCGGTGGGCATGCACGGCTATCGGCTGGATGTCGAGACGCATATCGTGACGGGGGCGGTAACTTCCATCCAGAACCTGACCAAGTGCGTGACTTCGCTGGGCGTCGAGGTGGAGGACCTGGTGCTGGAGCCCATCGCCAGCGCCGAGGCCATCCTCACCGACGAGGAAAAGGAGATGGGCGTAGCCGTCGTCGACATCGGCGGCGGCACCACCGACCTCGCCATCTTCATGGAGAGCAGCATCTGGCACACGGCTGTCCTGCCGGTCGGCGGCTATCATCTTACCAACGACATCGCCATCGGCCTGCGCACGCCGTTCGCCTCTGCCGAGGAGATAAAGCTGCGCTACGGCTACGCCCTGCCCGAGCTGGTGGACGCAGAGGAGGAGATACACTCGCCCGGCTTCGCCTCTACCAACGGCAGGCGCATCCGCCGTCGCCACCTCTGCGAGGTCATCAAGGCGCGTCTGGAGGAAATGCTGAGCATGGTGGCCATCGAGATCAAGCGCTCCGGCTACGATGCCATGCTGCCGGCGGGCGTCGTCCTCACGGGCGGTACGTCCAACCTGCTGGGCATCGATAACCTTGCCAGCGACGTGCTGGAGCTGCCGGTGCGCGTGGGCGGGCCCAAGGGGATCATAGGCGTAACCGAGAGCCTGCAGAACCCGGCCTTCGCCACGAGCGTTGGGCTGCTGCTGTGGGGCATCAAGCATGGCAGCGCCCAACGGAACGGGCAGAAGGCTCGGAACGGGTTGGGCATGGGAGGTTTCTACAAGAGGCTGGCTCTCTGGGTTAGAGAGCTGCTACCACAATAGCAAGAGAACATCGGAGAAAGGAGACCTTGATGGCGGCCAACAACGATCTGGAAGCTTTCGCCCAGATAAAGGTGATCGGCGTGGGTGGAGGCGGCTGCAATGCGGTGAACCGCATGATCCAGGAGAAGATCCGGGGTGTCCAGTTCATCACCGTCAACACCGACGCCCAGGCCTTGTCCCGCTCCGACGCGCAAACTAAAATCCGCATCGGCGACAAGATCACCCGCGGGCTGGGCGTGGGCGGCGACCCGGACAAGGGGGCCAAGACGGCGGAGGAGAGCCGCGATGAGCTGGCGGACGTCCTGCGGGGCGCCGACATGGTCTTCGTCACGGCGGGCATGGGTGGCGGCACGGGAACCGGCGCCGCGCCGGTCATCAGCCAGATCGCCAAGACCAGCGGCGCCCTCACCATCGCCGTCGTCACCAAACCGTTCAGCTTCGAGGGCACGCGCCGCCGCCAGGCGGCAGAGGACGGCCTGGGTCGCCTGAAGGACAACGTCGACACTCTCATCGTCATCCCCAACGACCGCCTTCTCTCCATCTGCGACAAGAACGTGTCGATGGACGTGGCTTTCCGCACCGCCGATGACGTCCTGCGGGGCGCCGACATGGTCTTCGTCACGGCGGGCATGGGTGGCGGCACGGGAACCGGCGCCGCGCCGGTCA
>JACQUE010000011.1 GCA_016210425.1 Chloroflexota bacterium
GAATCTTGCCTCCTGAAGCAAGCCCTCTCGCTACGCTCCTACGAAAATGAATGTTTTCATCGCCTGTGGTGGGCCGAAAGGCCCATGGGGTGCTCGGGGTAACAGCCATGGGAAGGGGCGGTTCGCGAACCGCCCCTTCTCTATCTTCGCCTCCGGCTAAGGGTTACAGCGTGCGCTTGGGAGCATCCTCGGTGAACCAGTCCTCCTCAGTGCCGTGGGAGCTGTGGCCCGGCCTCCAGGCGCAGTTGTGGTCGCCCATGTTCTTTACCCAGGGCTGATACATCTTGAACGTGAGCACCGTGCCCAGCTCGATCTGGTATTGCTGGTCATAGACGCGGTCCATGACCTGGTTCCAAACCTTCTGGCGCTCCTTCTCGTCCAGCGTCTGGCGTTGCTTGATGGTCAGCTCGTCGAGGAGCGGGTCCTGTCCAGGGCGGGGTCCCCAGAGGTTGGCCGGCGACTTGGAGTTGTAGATGCCGTAGGTGTAGGCATCCGGCTCGTAGCTGCCGGCGTAGCTGATGGCGGCAAACGTGCCCTGCCACGTCTGTCCGCCGTAGCGGATGGCGTTGTACTCGGGGGTCTGGACTGTGGTCAGGTCCGCCTCGATGCCCACCTTCTTCAGCTCGGACTGGACGAACTCGAAGGTGACCCGGCAGTTCATGGTGCTGCACGCCGCCGGGAAGGTGCCGATGATCTGCGTCTTGAAGCCGGTGGGGTAGCCGGCCTCGGCCAGGAGCTTCTTGGCCTGGTCAGGGTCGTACTGGAACCACTCCTTGCCCTTCCAGGGCCAGTCGCCCCAGGCGGGAGCCATGTCGTAGCCCAGGAAGGTCTCAGGTATGATGGAGTCGCTCATGGCCGCCCCCTGGAAGGCGGTCATGTACATCCCCTCGCGGTTGATGGCCATCGACATCGCACGCCGTACGCGCACGTCGTCGAAGGGCTTCTGGTCCAGCTTGAGCATTAGGTTGGTGTCGCCGCCGCAGGCGCCGGGGAAGACAACCACCTGGCTCTTGGGGTTGGTCTCCAGCACCGCCTTGAACTGAGGATAGGTGAAGACGCCGAATGAGCTGTTGTCGATCTGGCCCGTGCGGTAGGCGGCCACCTGGGCGGAGGGGTCCGGCATGTCCAGTATGACGACGCCGTCGAGATATGGTAGCTGCTGGCCGAAGCGGTCCTTGCGGAAGTATTTGTCGAACCGCTCAAACTTGAAGTTGACGCCCTTGTTCATCTCCTTAAGGACAAAGGGGCCGGTGCCGATCCCCTTGTTGGCCAAGCAGTCCTTCTCATCATAGCATTCCTTGGTGAACACGCGGTCAAAAGCTGAAGCGAGGTGGATTGGCAACGCCGGCATCACCTCCTTGAGCTTAATGACCACGGTTGTGTCGTCTGGCGTCTCCACGCTGTCGATGGGCGAGAGGAAGCTCTTGGCGTTGCTCTCCGTGCGCAGCTTGTCCAAGGTGAACTTGACGTCGGCGGAGGTCATCTTGCGACCGTTGACCGGCGGTATGTTGTGCCAGTAGACGTTGTCGTAGAGCTTCAGCTCGAAGGTGAGGTCGTTCTTCCACGACCAGGTCTTCGCTAGGTCGGGTAGGACGGTGATGTGGGCCAGGTTGTCGCGCTGGCCGCCCAGCACGTCGGACATCACATTATCACCGTGGTTCAAGATCTGGCTCATGTTGATCTGGCAGGGGATGCTGGTGTAACCGGCGCCCGGGTCCAGCGGGTTACAGTTAGTCTGCGTGCTGAATTGCCATTGCTCGATACCCCCGTAGCGGGGCTTCTCCTTGAAGTCGTACGCCAGGTTGGTGTACCAGTACTTGGTGAGAAGCTCTTCGGCGATCTTGCGGCTAGGGGTTGTGGCCGCTTGCGAGGCCAGGCCATTCAGCTTGACCGCGCCGGTGGTCGTGGGCGCTGCCGTTGCTGCCGCCGTGGTAGCCGGGGCCTGCGTTCCCGCAGGTGCGGCTGCTTTTGTGGCTGTAGATGGCGCCGCGGTAGGCGAGGCCTTCTCCTCCTTACCGCAGGCAGCCAACAAAAGGGCGAGTAGGAGCAATGCGCCGAGTACCGCCATTAGCTTCTTAGTGGGCATAACCGCTCTCCTTTCTAGGAGGTATGACTGGCATCCCCGTTTGGAAAACGGAAACGAATGCCAGGGCCCTACTCTGGTTACCCCGCCCCTGCCAAGACGCGCATCTACCACCTCCCTCCGCCCTGAGCTTCTTCTGCCAAGAGACGCATCGAAATAGAAGCATCGCAATGCGATGATTCTAGGCGGTCGAGGATTGGTTGTCAATCCCTGAAGCCCTCTGCTGTCGATGTCCAGGGAATATGTCCTGAAGCCCTCGGCTTGACCTCCTTTTCGCCCGATGCTAGTCTTAGCCATCCAGGTACCTTCGAGGAGGTGCGATGTCGCCCAGAGGAGCCGGCACCACCTACGTCTGCCAGCAATGCGGGGGAACCAGTCCCCGGTGGCTAGGGCGGTGCCCGGAGTGCCAGGAGTGGAACAGCCTCGTCGAAATGGCCGTTCCCTCGCTCAAAGATGAGCGCCGCCCCAAGGCCCGGGGCGAGAGCGGGCTACAGGAGCTGAGCCACCTGGCAGGTGAGCCGGAGGCCCGTCTGTCCTCCTTCTCCCGCGAGTTCGACCGCGTCCTGGGCGGCGGAATGGTCCCAGGCTCCCTGGTGCTCGTGGGTGGCGATCCCGGCATAGGCAAATCGACGCTGCTGCTCCAGGTCGCAGCCCACCTGGGACAGCGGGGCGCAAGCGTCTGCTACGTTTCAGGCGAGGAATCGGCGCAGCAGATAAAGCTGCGCGCGCGGCGCCTGGGCCTATCGGGCGAGGGCATCTTCATCCTTCCCGAGACCGATCTTGAGGCCATCCTCTCTCAGCTACGAAAGGCTGCCCCATCCCTGGTGATCATCGACTCGATCCAGACGATGCAGATCGAGGATCTGGCATCGGCTGCGGGAAGCGTCAGCCAGGTGCGGGAGTGCACGCTGCGATTGATGCACTGGGCCAAGGAGGCAGGGGTCCCGCTTATCCTGGTTGGGCACGTAACCAAAGACGGGACGATCGCGGGGCCACGGACGCTGGAGCATATCGTCGACGTCGTCCTCTACCTGGAGGGAGAAGCGACGGGGCCCTACCGGCTGCTGCGGGGCGTTAAGAACCGCTACGGCTCCACCAACGAAGTGGGGGTCTTCCAGATGGGAGATGATGGCCTCTCGGAGGTGGAGAACCCCTCGCTTGTCTTCCTGGAGGAGCGCCCAGCCGTGCCGGTGGGTTCAACGGTGGTGCCGGTGCTGGAGGGTACGAGGCCCCTCCTCATGGAGATCCAGGCTCTCGCCAGCCCGACTGCCTTCGGCCTGCCACGGCGCACCGCCAACGGCGTCGACCTGAGCCGCCTCCTTCTGGTGGCGGCTGTGCTGACGCGCCGGGCCGGCCTATCCCTATCGAACCAGGACATCATCGTGAACGTCGTCGGCGGCCTGACGGTAACAGAGCCGGCCGCAGACCTGGGGATGGCGCTCGCCATCGCTTCAAGCCTCCGGGACCGCCCGGTGAACCCGAAGGCCATCTGCTTCGGCGAGGTCGGACTAAGTGGTGAGCTGCGGACGGTCTCCCAGATGGAGCGACGGCTGGAGGAGGCGGCGCGGCTCGGCTTCCAATGCTGCATCCTGCCGGCGGCCGCCGCGGCGAAGATGCGTCATCCCACAAGCCTGCGCCTCCTACCGGCGGCGACCCTGGCAGAGGCGCTCACAAGGGGCCTCGCCTAGAATTCGAGGCCGCGCTGGCGCATGGCGATATTCTGAAGTATCCCCAGGGCCACAAACAACATGACCACCGAGCTTCCCCCCTGGCTCACCAGAGGCAGCGGCATGCCGGTTGCAGGCAGCAGCCGCACGTTGACGCCCACGTTGACGAAGAACTGGAAGAGGACCATCGTCACTACACCGACGGCCACCAGCCGCCCGAAGTCGTCTCTCGCCACCGCCGCCACCCGCAGCCCCCGCAGGAGCAGCACCAGGAAAAGGGTTAGGACCACCGCCGCCCCAACGAAACCCAACTCCTCACCTAAGACGCTGAAGATGAAGTCGGAGCTCTGAACGCGCAGGAAGTGGAGCTGGCTCTGCGTACCCTGGGCGAACCCCTTCCCGAAGAAGCCTCCCGAGCCGATACTGATCTCCGCCTGCAGGGCGTTGTAGCCGACGCCGAGGGGGTCGGCGGCAGGATTGATGAAGGAGCTCAACCGTTCCCGCATATAGTCGTGTAGCACGACAAAGTAGGCCAGAGGCGCGCCAACCGCCGCGGGCAGCGCCAATAGCCCCAGGTGCGTCAGACGGGCGCCGGCCATCACCACCATGGCTAGCCAGATGGCTACAAAGACGAGGACTGTGCTGAAATGGGGCTCCAGGTAGATCAGTACGATGGGCCCCGCCAGCAGGACGAGCGAGATGAGGATGGTCCGGAAGCGCCTCATCTGCTCCTTACGGTCGGAGAAGAACTTGGCCAGGACGATTATCATTAAGACCTTCGCTACCTCTGAGGGCTCCACTGTGATAGGACCAATGTCGATCCAGCGGCGAGCGCCGTAGATGGACGTACCCAGGAATAGGACAGCCACGAGTATGGCGAGGGCCAGCACGTAAAGCCGGGGGGCGATCTGGCCAAAGGTCCGGTAGTCGAAGGTCATGACCAGCGCCATGAAGAGGAGCCCCACCAGGACGAAGCCAAACTGGCGAGTGGCCGGCAGGTCACGCACGGGGGTGTCCGGCAGGATACTGCTGTGGGAGGCGCTATAGACGAGGGCGATGCCTATGCCCGCCAGAAGCAGGGAGCTAAGGAAGAGCATGAAGTCGAAGTGCCGCCATTGCCTTACTTCCATAAGTACGCTCTCCGATCCGCGCTTCTAGTACATCTGTTCGCTCTGCCTACTGCCCCTTGGCAACCGGCTGCTCGCGGTGGAAGTAGTAGTCGAGGATCTTGCCGGCAATGGGTGTTGCGACAAGGGCGCCCTTTCCCTTCTCCACAAAGACTACGATAGCGATCTCCGGATTATCGAAGGGGGCGAAGCCCACGAACCAGCCATGGTAGGGGCGGTAGCCGGTGGCGGGGTCGATAGGTCCCCATTCGGCCGTGCCCGTCTTGCCAGCTACGGTGACTCCGGGGATCTTCGCCAGCGTCGCGGTGCCCCATTCTACTGCCTGGCGCATACCCTCCGCCACTATATCTAGATTGCCCGGCGAAACCTTTATCTTGCGCATTCCGCGGTCCTGAAGCGACTGCACCGCGCGGCCCTCGGCGTCCACCACCTGGCGCACCACCTGTGGCTTGCGGATCACCCCCCTATTGGCAACCGCCTGCACCATATTAAGCATCTGGATCGGCGTCACCAGCAGGTCGCCCTGCCCGATCCCCATATTGTAGGTATCGCCGGTCATCCAGGGCTCCCCCTTCACCCGGTCCTTCCATATCGCGTCCGGCACCAGGCCCTCCACTTCGCCGGGCAGATCGATGCCCGTCTTCCCCCCAAGGCCGAACTCCCGCGCGTAACGGGCTAGCCGCTCTATGCCCAGCCCCTTAAAGTCGCGGAAGCCTCCGGCGAGGTAGTAGAAGTAGACGTCGGACGATTGGGCGATGGCCTTATAGAAGTCGAGGCGGCCTAGGGCGGCCCAGTCCTTGAAGGTGTAGACGATGGAGGGATCGTACTGGTTGGCGATGCTGATCTGGCCGGTGCTGACGATCTCCGTGCCAGGCACGGCCACCCCCTCCTGCAGGGCCGCGCTGCCCGTCACGATCTTGAAGATGCTTCCCGAGGGAAAGGTGCCGCTGATGGTGTAGTTGAAGAGAGGGCGCCACGGGTCCTTCAGGAGGGCCGCAAGCTTGTCCTGCTTCACCGAGCCCGAGAAGATATTGTTGTCGTAGCTGGGGATGGAGACCGTAGCCAGTACCTCGCCGGTGCGCGGGTCCATCGCTGCCGCTGCCGCGAAGTGCGAGTCCTCCATGCCCTCCTTCAGGTACTGCATCATCTTACGCTGCAGGTCCAGGTCGATGCTCAATACGAGGTTCTGGCCCGGCGTCGTATCCCACGCCTTAATTGTCTGTAGCTTCAGGCCGTTGGCGTTTACCTCCACCTGCTCTCGCCCAGGCTTGCCGCGCAGCGCCTTCTCGTAGGTAGCCTCTACGCCCATCTTGCCCAGCTCATCGTTCAGGTCGTAGCCGCTGTCCTTGAGCCGATCGTACTCTTCCGCTGAGATGCGACCGACGTAGCCCAGGATATGGGACATGAGCTCACCCTCCGGATAGTAGCGCATGGGCTCCACCAGCACCGTTACCCCCGGTAGCTCGCTTAGCCGCTCCCGAACAGTAAACGCCACCTCGGGCGGCACCTCAGCCTGAATGGGGACCGGCGCGAAGAGGAATTGCTGAGTGCGGCGCTCGTCTATAAGCGCTGTCACCTTATCGGCAGGCATCCCCAGCAGCTTGCCCAGCCTCGCCGCCACCTGGGGCTGCTGCTCCTTGGAAAGGTCCGCCGGTACGACAGCCACCGTGAAGCTGGGGACGTTACGGACCAGGATATTGCCGCCCCTGTCGTAGATGATGCCGCGCTTGGCCGACAGAGGCGAGACACGCAGCCTGTTGTACTCCGCCTTCTTCTGATAGGTCGTGCCTTCCACCACCTGCAGGTGCCAGACCTGGCCCAGCAGCGACAGGAAGGCGGCCACAACCACGACTCGGAAGACGATGAACTTGACCCGGAGCAGAGTCTCTTCGTCTATGTTGCGGCGCTTCTTAACCCGCCATCGGGGAACCCTGTTGAACATCTCCTCCCTCAGTGCGACCCTGGCCAGCTCCGGCGGGCTACCATCCCTCCTGGGCAGTAACAGGCAATCGGTCCCTCACCCTTTGGAGAAGCCAGAAGATGAACGGCATAAGCAGCGTGTTCACGACCGCGCTGGGTACCGCGACCTTCAGCAAACTCGGCAGCCAGGCTGTAGGCTGGCCCAGCGATTGTAGAATGAGGAGAACCACCGCCTGATAGATAAGGGTACAGACAAAGGTGGCGGTGAGAGAGAAGAAGAGGTCCTTTTCAACGGCGCTTGATTCGGCAAGGATAAGGAGAAAGGCAACTGGAACCAGCGCCAGGAGGTCTGTGCCGAAGGGGGCGCTGCTGGACAAGCCCAGAAGAAGCCCGCCAATGGCTGCGGCAGCAAGCGTCTCTCCGGCACCACGCAGGAAGCTCCAGCCAACGATGGCCAGCAGCACCAGCCCTGGCTCCACGTTAAACATAGGGATGACAGGGATTACAGAGCCCTGCAGCAGCACCGCGACCAGCAGGATGAGGCCGATGGTGGCTACACCCATACTACTCCAGCTTCATCGGCAGGAAGTTGGTGATGATGAGGACGTACTGAATACGATCGAACTTGGCCGCCGGCTGCAGGTGCAGCTCCTTGAAGACCTCCAGGTCGTCGCCAGCGACGTCCTTCACCTGGCCTACTAGCAGCCCGGGGGGATAGTTGCCGCCCAGGCCGGACGTCAGAACTAGGTTGCCCTTGTCCACCTTGTCGCCCTGCTGCACGAACTCCATCACCAGCGACCCATCCAGCCGGCCACTGACTATGCCGGCGGCGCGGGACCCCTGGACGACGGTGTTGACGGCGCTATTGGGGTCGGTTATCAGGAGAACGCGGGCCGCAGTCGGGTAGACCTGGCTGACACGGCCCACCAGCCCTCCGTTGGTCACTACGGACATGCCTTCCCGAAGGCCCTGGTTGCTGCCTTTATTGATCGCCACCGTCTGGGCGAAGGCGCTCGTATCGCGGCTGACCACCCTGGCGACGAGGAACTCGTCTTTCTTGCGCTCGGCCGTGAAGTCCAGCAGCTCCCTGAGCTTCTGGTTCTCCTCTTTGGCCTCCTGCATCTGAGCCACCAGGGTAGTGAGACGGTCCACCTCCTGCCTCAGCCGCTCGTTCTCCTTGCGCAGCTTGCCCAGGTCGGCCAACGCCCCAAAGAAGTTGCCTGCCCCATCGGCGACCTTACTAAAGACACCCTCAAGGGGCACCATGCCTCGCTGAAGGACGCCCTCCGCCGGCCGGCTCCAACCGTTGTGGGCCAGGAAGAGGCTGGCGACGCCAGCCACCAGCATCATAAAAAGCCAGAACAGTCGCCTGGACGACAAGAAGCAACCTCTTTCGGGGCTCTCTGGAGGAGGTCACCGGTCCGAAGATGGGAAGAGGCAGTTGCGGAACGATGCCCAAGCTGGTGCCGGTCTACCTGCGCCTGACGTTTCTGCCTTCAGCGGGTGGCTTTCGGTAGATAACCTTCTCGAGCACCTCGCGCAGCGCGGGGGTTCTTTCCATATCCTCGATGATCTCCCCAGTCCCATAGACAACACACTTAAGCGGCTCAGCCGCCACGTATACCGGGAATTTCGTCTCTTGGGCCAGGCGCTGGTCCAGGCCTTTCAGAAGGGCGCCTCCGCCGGCAAGCGTGATCCCCCGCTCCATCAGGTCGGTGACTAGCTCGGGGGGCGTCACCTCTATCGTATCCTTCACAGCCTCTACGATAGAGCTGATAGGGCCGGCCAGGGCTTCCCGGAGCTCGATGCTGCTCACCTTGACGGCCTTGGGCAGCCCGGAGACCACGTCCCTGCCCCGGATGACGATCTCTATCTCCTCCTCAAGCGGATAGGCCGAACCGGCCTCGATCTTAATCTCCTCGGCGGTCCTCTCGCCGATGAGCAGGTTGTACCTCTGGTGCGCGAAGGCAATGACGGCCTGGTCCAGCTCGTCGCCGGCAACGCGGATGGAGGTGCTGGCGACGATGCCGTTCCACGAGAGCACTGCGACTTCGGTAGTGCCCCCGCCGATGTCCACGATCATGTAGCCCATGCCCTCGCCGATAGGGAGGCCTGCGCCGAGGGCGGCGGCGATTGGCTCGGATATGAGATAGGCCTCTCGGGCGCCGGCGTCGATGACGGCGTCGTGGACGGCCCGCTTCTCTACCTCAGTCACACCGCTTGGTATGCCCACGACGACGCGAGGCCGAGCCGGAGCCAGAAAACTATAGCGGTCGTGGACCTTGCGGATAAAGTGCTTGAGCATGCGCTCGGTGGTCTCGAAGTCGGAGATGACGCCGTCGCGCAGGGGGCGGATGGCCACAACATGGGCCGGCGTGCGCCCTACCATTCGCTTGGCGTCGGCACCGACGGCCTTTATCTTCCTAGTCTGCTTGTCTATTGCTACGATGGATGGCTCATCGATTACGATTCCTTTGCCTTTGACCGTAACGAGGGTGTTGGCGGTACCGAGGTCGATGCCTATGTCATGGGAAAACCATCCCAGAACCCGGTCGATGGGGTTGAACAAGAGGCCCTCCTATGATAGCTGGCCCCGAGGTGGTAATTCCATCCCGGCCATCGCCGGAATTATAGCACACCCCTTGAGGGGTTGAAACCCTCTGGGGAACAACGTCACAAGCCGAGATAAGGTTAAGGAGGAAGGCTGAAGCGGCTTTCAGGGGGTAAAGGC
>JACQUE010000250.1 GCA_016210425.1 Chloroflexota bacterium
AAGGAGTACGAGGCGGGGCGGGCGCGATGAAGATCGGGGCGCACGTCTCCACCGCCGGAGGCCTGGACAAGGCTCCGGCGAGGGCTCTGGACATCGGCGCTGAGGCCATTCAGATATTCGGCTCGTCCCCTCAGATGTGGCGCTACTCCCCTCCCAGCGATGCCCAGGTCGCATCCTTCCGCGAGCAGATGGAGGCCGGCGGAATCGGGCCTGCCTTTCTCCACGGCATTTACCTCATCAATCTTGCCCAGGAAGAGGGCGACAACCTTGCTAGGTCCATCGAGTCCCTCGTCGCTCATATGACCCTCGCCTCGCGCATCGGCTCGCCAGGCGTCATCTTCCACCTGGGAAGCCACAAGGGGCAGGGCTTCGATGCCGTGCTGTCGCGCGTCACCGCCGCCATGCGCTACGTCCTTGAGAGCACGCCGCCTGATACAAGCCTCATCATCGAGAACAACGCCGGAAGAGGCCAGCAGGTCGGGGCGACGTGGGGCGAGATCGGTCGCATCATTAGAGAGGTGGGACAGCGTGTCGATGTTTGCTTCGACACATGCCATGCGCTGGTAGCCGGCTATGACGTGACATCGAGGCAGGGCCTGGAGACGGCTATGGATGAGTTCGACCGCGAGATAGGCCTGCAACATCTCGTTGCTGTCCACGCCAACGACTCTAAGGGCAAGCTGGGCTCCGGCCTGGATCGGCATGAGAACATCGGTCAGGGCTTCATCGGTCTAGCGGGTTTCGCCAACATCCTCTCCCACCCCACCTTCGCCAACGTTCCCTTCCTACTTGAAGTGCCGGGCTTGGACAATAAGGGGCCTGATAAGCCGAATGTGGATGCCCTGCGTGCCATCAGAGACGGCCTCCGCCAAGTCTCCTGAATGCTCCGCCTCACCGTAATCAATAGCCTTCATTAGCGCCTTCGACCCCTCGTGGCGCTATGTTTTGTTTACCAACCCACGGACATTTGCTATTCTGAAAGTGCTACGAGAAGACTGTGAGCGAATAGGAGTGGGTGGTGGCGAGTATGCTGCATGAGGTGGAGGTTGGTTCACAGTCTCTGGCGAGTTACGCTTCGTTGGTTGACCAGGCGCTCATCGACGAGATACTGGAGCTCGCCAAGGGGCTGAAGGGTTGCCGCCTGCTGCACCTGAGCGCCACCTCCTATGGCGGGGGAGTGGCGGAGCTCCTGCGCTCCGAGGTGCCGCTCCAGCGTGATCTTGGGCTGCACGCCGATTGGAAGGTCATCCACGCCGACGAGAAGTTCTTCTCCGTCACCAAAGCCTTTCACAATGCCCTTCAGGGGGCGGAGTATACGCTGACCGAGGAGGCCAAGGAGACCTACCTCACCTACAACACCCGTAACGCCCAGCAACTGGAGGAGGCGTACGACTGCATCATCGTCCACGACCCCCAGCCGGCCGCCATACCCGCTCTTCGCGGCAAGGACGGCTCCAAATGGGTATGGCGTTGCCACATCGATACCTCCTATCCGAATCCCCAGGTCTGGGCCTTCCTGAAACCATTTATCGCCTTCTACGACGGCGTCATCTTCACCATGGGCCAATTCGTGCCCAGCGACATCGGCGTGCGTGAGGTGGCACTCATAGCACCTGCCATCGATCCATTGGCTCCCAAGAACATGGATATACCTTTGGAGATGTGCCGCCGTATCATCAACTCCATCGGCGTCGATGTCGACCGCCCTCTCATCACCCAGGTTTCCCGCTTCGATCCCTGGAAGGACCCATGCGGCGTGGTAGACGCCTACCGGATAGCGAAGAAGGAGTTCCCCGACCTGCAGCTCGCGATGGTGGGATCGATGGCGCTGGATGACCCCGAGTCATGGCGGATCTACTCGATGATTAGGGAATACGTCCAAGACGACAAAGACGCCCACGTCTTCACCAACTTCATCGGCGTGGGCAATGTCGAGGTCAACGCCTTCCAGCGTCTCTCTCAGGTGGGCGTGCAGAAGTCCATCCGGGAGGGCTTCGGGCTGGTGGTCTCCGAGACCCTCTGGAAGGGAACGCCGATGGTTGCCGGACGGGCGGGCGGCATCCCGATCCAGCTTGAAGATGGCGTCAGCGGCTACCTCATCGACAACGTGGAACAATGCGCTGACCGTATCATTGACCTGCTTAAGGACCGCGACCTCGCGCGCAAGATGGGCGAGCGGGGAAGAGAAAAGGTGCGCAGGGAGTTCTTGATGCCTCGTCTGGTCCGTGACAAGCTCGCATTCCTCCGCTCCCTCCACTAACCGACCATTCCCATCCTAGACCTAGAGGCTGGGGAGAAAGTATCATCAGCTAGAGGAAAGCGGATATTTAAAAACACTCCTTGGTGGCGGAAAGGAGACGGGCGAATGTTCAAACGGATCCTGGTCCCCTTGGATGGGTCTGAACTGGCGGAGCGGATCCTGCCCTATGTTTCGGCACTTGCGAAGTCTTTGGAGAGCGAGTTGCTGCTGCTGACCGTCAGCGATACCGGTGAAAGCCAGATAGATGCGCAGCAAAAGGCCCACCTCGAGAGGCTGGCACAGGCGACGGGGGCCCCTCTGATCGAGTACCAGCGTAAGGTAGTTGAACGCCTACAGGCGACAGGGTTGCAGGTGCGCAGCAAAGTAACCGTGGGTGAGGCTGCTGAGCAGATCCTTGCGGTGGCGGCCCAGGAGCATGCGGAGCTTATTGCCATGTCCACCCACGGCCGCTCAGGTCTCCGCAGGCTCCAGTATGGTAGCATTACAGACAAGGTACTCCATGCCACTACAGTCCCTCTACTCCTGTTCCGTGCCAAGGAACAGCAGGTGCCTCTGCCGTCGTTCGCGAAGCTGTTGGTGCCTCTCGATGGCTCCGAATTAGCGGAGCATGCGCTCTCCTTCGCCGAGGAGCTGGCCAAGTGTTTCCGCTCTTCCATATCGCTCCTGCGTGTGGTGCCGATCCCGCATCCAGCCTACTTTGGCCCCGAGGCCGGCGCCTATCTGATGGACCTTGACGACCAGTTGGAACAGGTGGCGAAAGACTACTTGGCGCGGCAGAGCCAGGCCTTGCGGCTAAGAGGGTTAACCACGGATGCCACGACCCTGCGCGGCATGGCGGCCGAACGGGTCATGGAGTTCGCAAGCGAGAATAGTATAGACCTTATCGTGATGTGCTCCCACGGACGGTCCGGTGTTGCCCGCTGGGTCTATGGCAGTGTCGCCGACAAGGTCCTGCGCGAGACGGGGATACCGGTGCTGGTGATCCGCCCCAAAGCCCCCAACATCAGGGAAGGTAGCTAAAGCAGGAAACCTGCGCTAACAGATAAAACAAAGGCCCTTTCCATCGCAGAAAGGGCCTTTCGCTTCTCCGACCCCGCTAACCACCAGATCACACCGCTATTATGTTAGAGGGCACAAGAGGTTCCGCCGACTCAGAACAAGGAGTCGCGCCTGCTAGCGCACGGCCAGGGCAGGCTCGGCTTCGCGATGTCGAGCCACAGTGTGACGCAGCCAGAATGGCTGAAGATCCAGTGCCTGCGTCGGACAGATACCAGTACATAGCCCACAGCGGATGCAGCGATCGTCGTCGATCAGCAGCGCGGCGCCCTCTTGCCATTGGCGCGATTCTTGCAGCGCCACTGCCTCCTTGCTCCCATCCAGGCTGTCCAGGCGACGGGTGTCCACCCACGAGAGGGCGCGATAGGGGCACACTTCGGCGCAGCGCCCACAGGCGATGCAGCGTGAAGGAGTGTGGAAGATGGTGAGCTGGCACTGAAGGCAGCGTTGGGCCTCGCGGCTGGCTAGTAGCGGCGAGTACCCGACCTCGGACTCCTGCTCGAGGCCGTCCTTATCCGGCAACGGCAGATAGGTCACGGGCTGGCGCCCCACGCTATCGTATTCGTCTTGGCGCCGCCTCCGCTGCTCGTGCCGGTGCAGTGTCCAGTTGAAGAGGTCCCTTTTCCTTGCATCGGGCTTCACATGTCCTTCGCCCATCAGAAAAGCGTCGATGCTGGCAGCCGCCTTGCGGCCGTCAGCTATGGCCTGGATAACCGATGAAGGGCCGCTGCAGACATCGCCGGCGGCGAAAAGCTTGGGTGAGCCGGCCTGGTAGGACAGCGCGTCGCGGACAAGCCGCCCGCGCTCGTCGACCATGACGCCGGTCCCATCCCTCATCGACGCGATCTCGGGCGATTGTCCGATGGCGATGATGACCGAATCGGCAGGGTAGGTCCACTCGCTTCCGGCAATGGGCGTGCGCGGGGCCCCGTTGCCTCCTCCGAATCTCACCATCTCAACGGCTTCGACGCGCTCCTGCCCGATTATGGCCTTGGGACCGGCTCTGAAATGAACGATTGTCCCCTCGCTGATGGCAATCAACCGCTCTATAGGGTCATAGGTCATCTCTTCCTCACCGAGGAGATCGCAGGCCATGACCGCGCGTGCCCCCAGTCGCAAAGCGCTGCGGGCGCAGTCCATCCCGACTAGGCCAGCGCCAACGACGACCACCCTCGGCCCAATATCGACTTTTTGCCCAAGGGCCACCTGGCGCATGAACTCGAGTCCGGAGTGCACCCCCGGTAGGTCCGCGCCTGGCACCTTCAAGCCTGCCGAGCGGGCGCAACCTAGGGCCAGGAGAACTGCATCGCTCTCCTCAAGGAGCGACGCCAGCGGAAGGTCCTTCCCTACTTCAGTTTTCAGGATAAACTCGACGCCGGCAGCCTCCAGCATTCGGATCTGGCGGACCAGCACCTCGCGTGGCAGCCGGAAGGGAGGTATCGCCAAGCGAAGCATTCCGCCCGGCTGCTCAGCACCTTCGTAAATCTTTACGGAGTGCCCTCGCTCTCGCAGGTCGAGGGCGGCAGCGAGGCCAGCCGGGCCCGATCCAACTATGGCGACCCGTTTCTCCGTGGACCTGGCGGCCGGACGTAGCTTGCTCACCCGCAAGCTGCCATGCTCCGCGGCAGCCCGCTTAAGGTCCCGGATGGCGACCGGCTCGTCTATCAGGCGGCGCCGGCAAGCAGCCTCGCAGGGGCGCGAGCAGATATGGCAGAGCAGCGATGGGAAGAGATTGGCGGCCCGGTTAACGGCAAAGGCCTCGTCGAACTTCCCGTCGGCAATTGCCGCAATGTACGTCGGCACGTCTGTACCTGCAGGGCAGGCGGCCTTGCAGGGGATATTGTCCTCGAAGTAGACGTCATCTCCAGAGATGACTCTGAGAGGCCGTCCATGCTGGAGATGCGACGGGCTTGAGTCGGTCTGGACCAGGCCCAGCAGGCGGAGCCGGGGCGATGTGGGGCCGTTGCCTTTTGAGTTGGATTGCACTGGGTTCTCCGATCAGATTAGCGCCGTTTGGTTGTAATCATCGTAGATTAACGGCAGGAACGGTGTCAAGATAGCGTGTTGCCTTTGCGTGTTGCCTTTGGAGCACCCGTGACTACTGGGGGGCCTTTCCATCGGCAGAAAAGGGAAGAGCCCATCGCTTGATGGGCTCCCTATCGCTTGGTGGATGACTAACGCCGGATAATTCCAGGCAGATGGAACCAAGCTCTAGCTTTTTCCGATCTTGAAGAGCTTAGTGCCGCAGATGGGGCAGCTTCCCTGGGTAGCGGGCCGGCCGTTCTTGAGGGTGATCTTCTGGGGGCCTTTGATCTCGCGCTTGGTTCGGCATTTGAAGCAAAAAGCTTCCACAGTTGCCTCCTTAATATACTGTTGGGATCATTACCGAACTTGGGCGAAAAGTCAATAGCATTAGCGAGGCTATCTGCGGCGAAAGACCTTCTCCGGTCGCCATAGCCCCGAATCGGCGTCATAGCGCAGGAGCGCGAGCATTGTCCCCTCACGGGAGTAGGCCCTGCACCTCTCGCCCGGAGGCGGCTCGGCGAAGGAGGTAGAGGCGCCGGCGCCACCCGGTCGCATCTGCTGCCAGCGCAGCGGCTTACCCTCGAGAAGGGCCTTTTCATTCTCTTCGCCCACGATGGCAGCCTTCC
>JACQUE010000244.1 GCA_016210425.1 Chloroflexota bacterium
CGACGCCATCGTCGACATCGTGGGTTCCGTTCTTGGGTTACGCCTCCTTGATATAGAGGAGGTCTACGCGTCGTCTCTTCCTCTGGGTTCCGGCACAGTCCGCGCCGCCCACGGCGCTCTGCCGGTGCCCGCGCCGGCCACGCTGGAGCTTATAGCCATGGCCGGGGCGCCCGTCGCACGGGAGCGCACCGGCGCGCCATCGGGGGAGACGCTCACGCCAACGGGTGCCGCAATCTTGACTACCCTCGCCACCTTTCAGAGGCCCCAGATGACCATCGAAAGCATCGGGCATGGCGCGGGCGCGCGCGAGACCGGAGACTTGCCCAACGTGCTGCGCCTCTGGCTGGGCGAGAAGCTGGAAGCGGCTCCCTCGGCAGGCCTCATCCTCCTGGAGACCAACATCGATGACATGAGCCCGGAGCTCCTGGGCTTCGCCTTCGAGCGCCTCTTTGCCCAGGGAGCGAAGGATGTCTGGCTGACGCCGATCCAGATGAAGAAGAACCGCCCGGCGGTGATGCTGAGCGTCCTCGCCGGCGCAGATCTGGAGGCGTCGCTTGTCGAGATCA
The DNA here is from genome assembly GCA_016210425.1 of Chloroflexota bacterium. Taxonomy (GTDB): domain Bacteria; phylum Chloroflexota; class Dehalococcoidia; order JACQUE01; family JACQUE01; genus JACQUE01. The sequence continues at coordinate 567 of JACQUE010000244.1, forward strand.
TCCTGCGCGAGACAACGACCCTCGGCGTGCGCGTCCGCCCCGTGGAGCGCCACGAGTCCAGGCGCGAGTCCTTCTCCTTCGAGTCCAGCCTGGGAACGGTAAGCGTTAAGGTGAAGCGCCTGTCCGGCTCACCGCCTATCTTTGCCCCCGAATACGAGGAGTGCCGTCGCCTGGCCATGGAGAGGGGCATCCCCCTGCAAGAGGTGTACCGTCTGGTCATGGCCGAGGCTCCGGAACAGTGGCGGGCCCGGCATCGATGAGTATTAACCTTTAGTCTCTAGCCTCGACACTTTTGTACTTCCTACCAAGGTTGCCCTCCAGGGCATCTTTGTGGTTTTATCTCTCAAAGGCTCATGGCCTTTGCGCTTCTTGAGGGCGTCTAGTCTGCTGCATGCAGCATAGGGCAAGGAACGGCTCTATGATGAGAAGGTTGTTGGCCGGCAAGGGCATTCTCTGGCAGTTCTCCATAGCCAGTCTGGTTGTGATCGCGGTCATCGGCGTCGCCCTGGCCTGGGGCTTGAGCGACCTGGTCCGACGCCACGCTGTTAAGGACCTCATGGAGGAGGCAGACGACACCCTTGTCTCAAGGATCTTGGACCATCTCTCGCCCGATGATCTGGCGACTCCTATGAGCAGTACGCGCCTGACCGAGTTTCAACACTTCGTTGAGGAAAGCGTCATCTCCCAGAGGACGGCCCGTCTCAAGCTGTGGAACACCCAAGGTACCGTCATCTACTCCACCGATTTGGCCCAGGTAGGACAGTCCTTCCCCATCAAGGATGAGCTGGCGAAGGCGCTGGCGGGGCGCATGGTCGGCGAGCTGTCGGGCCTGGAAGCCGAAGAGAACGCCGCGGAGAGGCCGCTGGGTCGGCTGCTGGAGGTCTATGTGCCCATCGTCTTTCCAGGCTCGTCCCAGGTGGCCGGCGCCTTCGAGATCTACCAGTACTACGATCCCGTTGCCAGGTTCGTTGCCGGCGCCAAACGCTACATCTTCGGCGGGCTCGGTACCGGCCTGGCGCTGCTCTATGTAAGCCTCTTCGCCATCGTGAAGAGCGGCGCGGATACTATCTCCCGCCAGCAGAGGCATCTCGAAGAGCAGGCCCAGGAGCTGGAGGAGACCTATGAGATGACTCTTGGAGCTCTCTGCGCCTCCTTGGACATGCGGGACCACGAAACGGAGGGCCACGCTCTTCGGGTCTCTCAGTTGACTGTGGCGCTGGCGCAGGAGATGGGGACTCTCAATGAGCAACTGAAGAGTATGGAGTACGGCGCGCTACTGCACGACGTGGGTAAGATCGGCGTGCCCGACGCCGTCCTCAACAAGGCGGGGCCCCTGAGCGAGGACGAATGGGCTGAGATGAGGAAGCACCCGTTCCTAGGCTACCTGATGCTTTCCGATATCAAGTTCCTATTTGAAGCCGCCGAGATGGTGTGGGCGCACCACGAGCGCTACGATGGCAAAGGCTACCCGCGAGGGCTCGCAGGCGAAGCCATCCCGCTGGGCTCACGCATCTTCGCAGTTGTCGATGCCTACGACGCCATAACAAGCAACCGCCCCTACCGCAAGGCTCGCTCCCAGCACGACGCCCTCGCCGATATCCAGCGCAACTACGGCTCCCAGTTCGACCCGGCGGTGGTAACGGCATTCAAGCGGCTTATCGAGAGGGGTTCCCTGGCAGCGGCCTCTACCGCATCCGGTCTGTCGGAGTCCCCCGTTGGAGCGTAGCGACACCATCAGCTCAAGGCTCGGACGCTACGTATCCGCCCACAGGCTCGCCGCCTTCTGCTACACACTCTGCCTGCTGCTCTTCGTTGCCCTGGCCTTCGCGGCCGCTATGCACGACCGCCTTCCCGGCGACCTAACCCTTAGCCTCCGCTTGCAGGGTGTGCATGGAAAGCTTTTCGGGGATGCCATGCGTACCATCTCCTTCATGGGCAACGACGCCCTCCTGGCCGCGGAAGTGCTGCTGCTGGCAGGGGGACTGTGGATATCGCGGTGGCGACGGGCCTCCGTGTTGGTGCTACTGACGCTGGTCGCGGATGGCATAAGTTACATCGTCAAAGAGTTGGTCTCCCGCCCCCGGCCTTCGGCCTATCTGGTAAGAGTGACTGGGTCTGAGAGCACGCCCAGCTTCCCCAGCGGGCATGCGGTCCATTTTGTCGTGATCTTCGGCCTCCTCGCTTTCCTCGTCCCCCGGCTATTCGGACGAGGCATGTTCGTAAGGGCGCTTCAGGGTCTGTTGCTCCTGCTGATACCATTTGTCGGCATATCCCGCGTCTACCTAGGCGTACATTGGACCAGCGATGTCCTGGGCGGCTATCTCCTAGGCATCCTCATCCTCTGGCCGCTCGCCGCTTCCTGGAAGGAGAAAAACGATGCCAACCGGGAAGCTAAAAAACCCACCCCGATTGCCCGCCGCCGATAGCCGTGCTAAACTAGCTCAAACTCCTAGTCTGCCCAGAGCGAGGAGGCCGGGTCTAGGTGAACTGGCTGGACATCGCCATACTGGCCACGATGGCATGGTTCACTTTTACCAGCCTTTTCACGGGGATGATCCGGGAAGCCCTCACCATCGCCGGCATGCTCGCGGGCGTGGTTCTCGCCGGCAAATACTACACCGAACTCGCCCCCAAGCTCTCTATGGTCCCCGGAGAGAACGGACCTCGCATCGTGGCCTTCCTGGTGATCTTCATTGTCATCATGCTCGTCGCCCACGCCATCGGCTCCGTCCTCCAACAGATGGTAGACCTGCTCTTCCTCGGTTGGCTCGACCATCTGGGTGGAGCCGTTATTGGCTTCGCCAAAGGGATACTTATAGTCGAGGTGCTCCTCTTCCTTTTCTTGAGGTATCCCGCCTTCAACATGACAAAGGCAGTCCAAGACTCAAAGCTCGCGCAGCAGTTTCTCGACCGCTTTCCTCTGCTGCTCTCCCTTCTCCCCTCTGAGTTCGATAGCGTCCGCAACTTCTTCCGCTAAAGACATCTCTAATGAAAAAGCCCCGCTTTCGCGGGGCTCAGATGGCCTGCGCAGGCTAGGCGCAGCTACGGAATGATGAAGGATAGCACAAGCAAGAGAACGATTATCCCTACTGCCAACACCCCAATGCGCTTTAGCTCGGTTAGCACGTAGTCATGGGAGATAAAGCTTGGCTGGGCCTGTGTAGCCCGAGGCCTTCGCGTGGTGACGGGTGTACGGATCGGTGTACGAGACGGCGCGGGCTGGGCCGCAGCCTGTTCGGTGCGGGCCGGTACGCTCTCAACGTGGGGCGCCGTCAGCGTAGCCCCCTGAGGAACGGACCGGCGTGGTCTCCTGCTTTTCTTGCTCTGGCTAAGGGCCGCATACTTGGCTGCGGCGCCTTTTGACCGCTTTGGCACTTTTGGCTCTTTCCTCTTCTGTGGTAGAACACAGCAATTATAGGCTATTCACTCTTTCAGGGCAAGGGCAATAGGAGCCGTCTGGAGCAGCGGAAAATCCAGCGCGATGTGGTAGAATCTACTGTGCCGTCGCGCTCAGCGGCCGCCCGCAGAGACTCGGGTATGGAGGCGCCTATGTTCAGGAGAGGCAGTTCTTTCGAGGTGAATGCCCACGCCGATGATGCCGGCGAGACCATTATAAACCGGGATACGAGCTTTCAGGGCACCGTAAAATCGGGAAGCGGCATCCGCATCTACGGCACTTTCGAGGGGGAAATCGAGACAACCGGCACCCTAATCATCGGCAAGTCGGCCCAGGTCGTCGCCGCCATAAATGCTCACGACATCGGGGTAGCCGGCACGGTCCGGGGCAACCTCTCAGCCAAGGGGAGAGTCGAGATGTTCGCCGGGGGCAAGGTGTACGGTGACATCGAAGCTGCATCCCTGCGCATCGAAGAGGGAGCCCTCTTCGTCGGGCAAAGCCTCATGAAGGACCGAAGCAGCCAGCCCTACCTGATCGAGGCTCCCGACGTGGATGCCCAAGCAGGCGAAGGCCCGGATAGCCAGTAACCGCTAATGACCGACCTGCTCCCAGGGGGGCTTCCCTAGCGGGCCTTGGGCAAAGGCAGGCAGGGGCTCCACTCTTTGAGCGAGGAAGCCGCCTCAGCGATGACGCGGGCCGCCGTCTCCATCGGGATGCGCCCCGTGTTGAGCACCATATCGTATAGGCGCGGGTCGTCGCGGTCCACACGGAAGAACCTGCGATTCCAATCCCCCCGGACGCTGTCCACATCGGTGATCCGCTTGATGGCCGCCTCCCTGCTAAGCTTCTCATCACGCATGATGGTCTCGGTCCGTATCTCTAGGGGAGCCACCACGTAGAGGTGGAAGGCCGTGGGCAGATGGCGCAGAATCACCTGGGCGCCGTGGCCGACTATCACAACGTTACCCTTGGCCGCCACCTCCCTAACCACCGCCTCTAGGATCTCCTTGTAGCGCTTGTCGTTGATCTGTTGAGCGCTGGTTATGGGGGCCTTCACCATCTCTTCAGGGTTCCGCGTCAGCAGAAACTCCACATCCATGGGGCCCATGAAGGCATCGCCGGGGGAGCTGGCGATGGCGGAACGCTCCAGGAAGGAGACAAGGAACTGGGAGAGGCGTTCCCCGAATGTGCTAGACCTCTCGTCCCTCGCCTCCACAACGTCCACGGGAGCTCCCAACTGGTGGGCGGCTGCCACCAGGATCTCCCTGTCCATAAAATCCGCGCCCAGGAGGCCAGCGACCTCGCGTCCCAGCGCCCTACCGCCAGCTCCATACTGTCGGGCGATGGTTACTATTGCCATTTGCGCCTCCTTCGCAGAGCCTGCCTTTCGACTCCGGCACAGCCCTTTCGAAGAGTATACTCCCTCCGGTCAAGATGTCGCTACTTAGCGATCTTCAGCTTCCGCGCGAAGCTCTGCAAACTCTCGCCGCCCTGGACCCGCACCCGTTTCAGGATGAACGGCTCCGAGGCGCGGTGGTCGGTGCCGTAGAGTGTGGAGGCCGCGGCCAGGTAGCCATTCTCCTTCAGAGCAGCCACAACGCCATCGTTGAATTTCCCGGACGGGTAGGCGTAGAAGCGGACGCGGCGGCCGGTATGCGCCTCGATGGCGCGCCGCGACTCAGTTATCTGGTAGAGCACCTGGGAAGGTGGAAGGACGCTCAGATCTATGTGGCTGACCCCGTGGGCCTGCATGGACATGCCCTCGCCCGCCATCTCCGTGATCTGCTGCCAGGTCAGGTACTCGGTTTTCCCGACGAGATCGGTCACGATGAAGAAGGTGGCCTTCATCCCGTTCTCCTTGAGGATCGGCAGAGCGTAGCGGTAGTTATCATCGTAGCCGTCGTCAAAGGTGATAATGACCGGCTTGGGCGGGAGCTGCTTGTAGCCTCTGAAAGCCAGCATCAGGTCCAGGAGCGAGATGCTCTGAAAGCCAGATGTAGCCAGTAGCCGCACCTGGGCTGCGAAGTCGCCCTGGGAGACGGTGAGGCCACGCCTGATGGCATCGGGGTTTGAAGGCAGAGGGCCGACGTGGTGGTACATGAGGATAGGCGTGTCAAGGGCCGACACCGCGATGCCAACCCTGGGCAGAAGGTCGACGACCGGCGAAGGCGGTTTCTGGCCGATGTCTACCTCGACGTATCGGTCTGAGCGCCGGAGGACTGCCGGGACAGGGAAGCGGTTAGCCACCGGTTCTGCGCCGCCCGTAAGGGAAGAGCTAAGGGACCGCCCGTCTATGCTATCGGACGATCCCTTCTCGGCGATAATGCTTGCCCAATCGACTTGTTGAGGGACAGGCACAACCCTACCAACGCCGTGCAGCGCGAGGGCCACCGTGAAGGTCGCAAGGACCGCCACAGAGAGGAACACCATGGCTCCGGGGCGAAATCTACAGCGGGACAATCTCTCTCCTGGGATAAGGGCTTCTCCTGCTACCTGCCCTCACTAGGAGAATGGGATCCCTCGCCGACGGCCCCACCGGAGCCGCCCCGCGCCCCCTGGCCCGGCCCAACCCCATGAATCGGCCCTTTCGGCCGGCGCGTGATTAAAGCAGCGGCTCTAGCCCTGCTTGACCAGCTCTTTAACCTTGCTTCGCGTAGCCGCCTGGTCCTTGAAGTACTGGGCGTTGAGCTCTGTGTAGAGCGCCCACTTTGCAGGAAGCTCTCCCTCCTCGAAGATGGCTTCCACCGGGCACACCGGGACGCAGGCCCCACAGTCGATGCACTCATCAGGATCGATGTAGAGCATCCTGTCGTCGTCGGTGCCCTTGATGCAGTCCACCGGGCACACGTCAACACAGGCCTTGTCCTTCACATCGACGCAGGGCTCCGCAATCACGTATGTCATTCTCAAACCTCCTAGTTATCAGCCGCCTCTGCTCTCCGGCTTGCAGACAAGAGCGACCCGCTTCACAATTGGCTTGACTTACCGGCAGGGCCGGGCCAAAGCAAGTTAGAGTATACTCTATACCTCCGCGGATTTCCACAAGCGAGGGCGCAAAAGCGGGATTTTTTCAGATATATCTCCCGGCCTCAGCCTCACGAAAAGCGCTCCTCTCGCCAGGGGTCGCCATCGTTGTGGTAGCCATACCGTTCCCAGAAGCCCTTAGCGTCCTGGGCCATGAACTCCAGCCCGTCAACCCACTTGGCGCTCTTCCAGGCGTAGCGCTTGGGGACAATCAGGCGCAGGGGCCAGCCGTGGTCAGGTGACAAGGTGGCGCCATCGTGGCTATGGGCCAGAAGCACATCGTCATCCAGCAATGCCGCCAGGGGTAGGTTGGTGCTGTAGCCCCCGAGGCAATGGACCATGACGTAGCGGACCTCCGGCAGGGGCGTCACCAGCTTCACCAGGTCGCGAAAGAGGACTCCCTGCCAGAGGTTATCGAGTCGAGACCAGCGGGTTACGCAGTGGAAATCTGCCTGCACCTGGCTTTGGGGGAGCGCCCTGAACTGCTCCCACGTTATCTGCACGCGGCCCTCCGCTATCAGACCCCAGAACGTGAAGCGCCACTGGCTTAGATCAACCGCTGGGACCGGACCATAGGTGAGGACCGGGAACTTGGCCGTAAGAACCTGGCCTGGCGGGACCCTTTGAGTTGCCGAATCCTTCTCTTTCTGCCGCAAGCTCACTCTCCCTTGTGTGGGCTTGGCTGCCCTTCCTCAGCCGGGATTTCCAGACCGCAGTGAGGGCAGTATCGCGAGCCGAGGGGGGGCAACGGGTTGCCACATCCTGGACACTGAGTAGCCAAGCGGGTGCCGCAGGCGGCGCAAAACTGCCAGTGCGGGGACACCATGGCCTGGCAGCTCTGGCACTCGCCGACGAAATGCCTGAATATGTCCAGCCGTCGAGCAAACTCCCGCTCAAAGCGCTCTTCCTCGCCGGTCTTCTTCGGTTTCTCCGCCATAGCCTACCTCCGGATGCCTCGCCCATGCCTCAGCCCAAAGCCCCTGTCGTCCGCTTAGGCATCGTTCCCCATATGATACCAAATCGCGTGGCCGGATGTCTGCTGGGCTGGGATGGCTTTGCCCTTGCCTTCCAAATCTGGACGTAGGACTCTACGGCACGGTAGAATTCAAAGAACGCTCACCCTCCCCAAAGCCTCGGGTTGCCGGTGGCGCCGACGGTGGCTTCTCATCGCGTGGGCAAGGCACGGGTCGTGCGGATGAGGATATGACAGCCCAGTTGAAGCAGAGAGCACTCGCGCCCAGGGGCGGCTTTGAAGCTTGGCTGGCCAGGAACAGGGGCTTTATCGCCATGTCCGTGGCCATGTTCGTCGGCTCAGCCGGCATCGGCGTCGTTAGTCCCCTCCTGCCCGTCTTCGCCAAGAACCAGGGCGCCAGCGGCGTCTGGCTTGGGCTCACCTTCTCCGCCTTCACCATCACCCAGACGCCTCTTATGCCTTTCATCGGCCGCCTCTCCGATTTCAAAGGCAAGAAGCTTTTCATGGTGCTGGGGCTGCTGATCTACGGCTTTGTCGGCATCGGCTTCGCTTGGTCTCCCACCTTTTACCACCTCATCTTCTTTCGCGCGCTGGCCGGCATCGGCACGGCCATGCTCTTCCCCATCGCCTTCGCTTACGTCGGTGACCTCTCCCCTCCCAACCATGAGGGGCGCTACATGGGCCTCTTCAACGTCTCCTTCTTCTTGGGGTTCGGTGCTGGGCCGCTCATCGGAGGCACCCTAAAGGACCGCTTCAACATGGACGCCGCCTTCCTCGCCATGACCGCCATGAGCGCCATCGCCCTCCTGGTGCTGCTGCTCTTCCTGCCCAAAGATACCCCTGAGAGACAGCACAGCGAGGGAGATGATGAGGATGAAGACGGCAGGAGGAAGCACACCCCCTGGGCCGCCATGCTCAAGAACACGATGCTGCGAGCCCTCCTCCTCTTTCAGGGCATCTGGGGCCTGAACGCCGGCTGCGTCTCGGCCTTCATTGCCCTCTACATGGTCTCCGGCCTCGGGCTCAGCGCGGCCCAGGCCGGGCTAGTGCTCTCCATCCGCACCCTCATAAATGGGGGGCTGCAACCCTACTTCGGAATGCTCGCCGACCGGATGAACCGGGTCCACCTGGTCTCAGTGGGAGTCGGGTTCTCCGCCTTGGGCACCTTCTCCATTCCCTGGATGGGCGGCTTCTGGCCGCTGGTCTTCCTGTTCGCCTCGGTCGCCATCTTCGAGAGCGCCGCCATTCCGGCGGCCTCGGCGATAACCGTGGAGCAGGGGCGCATCTTCGGAATGGGCTCGGTCATGGGCATCTACAACACCGCATCCTCCTTGGGGATGCTCGTCGGCACCATGACCGCCGGCCTCGTCAGCGACTGGTTGGGCGTAGGCTATGTCTTCCGCTACGCGGCGATTATGATGATCATCGGGATACTGCTCTTCAACATGTTGGTCCGTCTGGGCAGACGTCTGCCTGTGCCTGTCGCCAAGCGCGTGCCGGGTGAGGCTTAGTCAGTAGAGGGGGGCATCTATGGGCGAGAAGGTCATAATGTACGTGCTTCAGTCTTGCCCCACGTGCGCCAAGGCGCGCTTGGCGCTGAAGCGGGAGGGGGTAGACCTGGAGGAGCGGGACGTAGGCAAGAGCCAGGAGTGGCTGGACGAGGCCCGTCGCCTCGGCACCGCAGTGCCCATCATCGTGCGGGGCGGCAGAGTGCAGCAGGGCTTTGGCGGAGAGGAAGGCTGAGAGATCGAATAGGGCCCGTGAGGCCGTAGTAAGCAAGAATGCCGGGGTGACCCGGCATTTCCTTTAGTGCACGCGCCCTGCCTAGGGGATCGTGTAGTTGCAGATGGCCTCGTAGACCCGCTCCATCTCACGGTCCTTGCCATCCCGCCCGAAGTAGGGCTTGACGGTTACCCCACCGAAGGCCGTTATGATCTCCTCATAGTCATCGATGCAGAAGTCGGGCACGACGCTGACGCCCAGGATGGCCAG
>JACQUE010000246.1 GCA_016210425.1 Chloroflexota bacterium
GTGCAGCACCCCATGAAGACGTGCTGCCCATTGTCCACCTGTTGCCCTGTATCCTTTAGCTGGAAAGAGAACGCCCTTCCCCCAACGTAAGGTCTCTTCTCCAGCAACGTGACTTTGAAACCGGCATCCGCCAGCTCACAGGCGGCGGCGAGGCCCGCCAGCCCGCCACCGATTACGACAACTTGCCTGCCGTCAGCAGTCCCTTGACCCAAGTGCCTACCCATATCCTGCCTGTCAACCGCAGCTTCTCTCTGGTGCGAAGCCGCATTCGTTGGCTGTAGACGTCGTAGTTGCCCTGCTCGATGCGGCCCAGCACCGCCTTGTAGATACCCCTCAGCACGGCGGGGCAGGCACGAGAGCGCAAGGGCAGTAGCGGCAGGAGCTTGCTCCCCCTCTCGAAGTAGTCCCGCGCTCGCTCCACCTCAAAGCGCATCATCTCCACAAACGGCTGGTTTATCATCCCCCGCAGCAGGTCCTGCTCCGAGTAGCCGAAGCGCTGCAGATCCTCCTGTGGGATGTAGATGCGGTCGCGGCCGGCATCCTCTTTGATGTCGCGCAGTATGTTGGCAAGCTGCATCGCGACACCCAGATCTACGGCGTACTCCTGTGCCCGCGGGTCTTTGTACCCGAAGATCTGGACGCAGATGAGGCCCACGACTGCAGCGACCCTGTAGCAATAGGTGAAGAGGTCGTCGAAGGTGCGGTAGCGTCGCAGGCTGAGGTCCATCTCGACGCCGCTGATGATCTCATCGAAGTACTTCTTGGGTATGTGGTACTTCTCAGCCGTATCGCGCAGGGCCGAAAAGAGCGGGTCGCTGGGGGTCTCATCAAAGGCCTTGGCAAGGCTCTCGCGGTATCCGGCCAGCAGGACCAGCTTCTGCTCATAGGCAAGGTCGTCGTCCGAGTAGTCGTCGCAGTGGCGGCAGAAGGCGTAGGCGGCGTAGATGGCCTTGCGCTGCTCGCGGGGCAGCGTGATGGAGGCGTAGTAGAAGTTCTTTGCCCTCTCCTTCGTCAGGCGGCGGCAGTACTCGTATGCGTCGTCCAGGGAGGAGGTCACGGTTCCCCTTTCAGCCAGCCAGCTTAAGCTTGACCATCGTCGACAGCATGAGGCCGATCTTCTCCCGCTTGGAAAGGGCGGGCCGCTTGCTCAGAACGTCGTAACCGGCCCGCTCGATGGCGTCCAGCACTCGCATGCCGCCCAGGCTGAACAGCTTGATGTCGAGCTTGGCGGCTCCTTCCACCATGTCCACAAGCTGCAACCCTTCTTCAAAAAGGCTCCTGGCACGTGCGACTTCGAAGGCCATGAGGCGTCTGAAGGCGTCATTGACCTCCGATCGCTCTAGCTCCGCCTCCGAATAAACGAAGCGCTCCATGTCCTCCATGGGGATGTATATCCGTCCCATGTCCAGGTCACGTCGCACGTCCTGCCAGAAGTTGGTGAGCTGCAGGGCAGTGCAGGTGCAGTCGGCGAGGCGCTGGCGCTCCGGGTCGCGGTAGCCAAAGAGATACAGGAAGAGATGTCCCACCGGATTGGCCGAGTGGTCGCAGTAGTGGAGGAGGTCGGCGTAGGTGGGGAAGCGGTGCACCGTCTGGTCCATGCGGTTGGCCTCGATGAGCTTCAGATAAGGCTCGATGGGTATCTGGAACCGGCGGTTCGTCTCGCCTAGCGCCACCATCACGGGGTGCGTTGCCGTGCCGTCGTGGGAACGGCGCAGCTCCTCTTCCCAACGGTCAAGGTGCGCCAGGCGGTCACCCTTAGCCTCGTCGCCCAGGTCGTCCACGGAGCGGCAGTAGGCGTAGACGCTATAGACGTGGCGGCGCACCCCGCGCGGCAGGAACCACGAGCCCACGGTGAAGTTCTCATAGTGGGTGCGCGCCAGCCTCTCGCAGTAGGCGAAGGCCTCCTCGATACTTAACGGCTTCTGCTCTGTCCTAGACACCTTCTATCTCCGCGAGTCCAGGTATGCCTTGTAGCGCCCCAGCGCCGTCAACGGAAAGATATCGCGGTACAGGTGGTAGTTGATGAGGAAGTCGCGCGGGAAGCCGGTGCCGGTGAAGTAGGGCTCGTCCCAGGAGCCGTCGGGTAGCTGTGTCTCCACCAGGTAGCGGATGCCGCGCTCTACCACAGGCGAAGCTTCCTCGCCGGCAGCGAGGAGCGCCATGAGGGCCCAGGCCGTCTGCGAGGCCGTGGTAGCCCCTTGGCCGCGCGTGCTGGGGTCATCGTAGGTGTGGCAGCTCTCGCCCCAGCCGCCGTTGGGATGCTGGTGCTCCTCCAGCCAGCGTACCGCCGCGCGCACGTACGGCTGCCGCATATCCTCGCCGACCTCCTTTAACGCCGGAAGAACCGCGCCGGTGCCGTAAGTGAAGTTCACGCCCCAGCGTCCCCACCAGCAGCCGTCGTACTGCTGCTCCCGCTTGAGGTAGGCGAGAGCGCGGCGCACGATAGAGTCGTCGGCGCGATACCCGATCTTGCCCATGTACTCAATGATGTGCGCCGTCACGTCCTCGCTGGGCGGGTCGATGGTCTCGCCGAAGTCGGCGAAGGGTATCTTGGTGATAAAGCGCTTGGTGTTGTCGACGTCGAAGGAGCCCCAGCCGCCGTTCTTGCTCTGCATGCTGAGCGTCCAGCGAAGCCCCTTCTCCATCGCGCGGCGCTTCGCCTCGTCATCGGGCAGCTTCGTCTTCAGCAGGGCGATAAGCACTTCCGCAGCATCATCAACATCGGGGTAGATGTCGTTGTCGAACTCGAAGGCCCAGCCGCCCGGCTCTGCGTGCGGGTTCTTGACCTGCCAGTCACCGCCTACGAAGATCTGCTCCTTGAGAAGCCACTCCCCGGCCTTGACTAGCGCCGGATGGTCGGGCGGCAGGCCGGAGTCGACAAGCGCGATCATGGCCAGGGCAGTGTCCCAGACGGGCGAGAGGCACGACTGCGTGCGGAAGCCTGTCTCGTCGTCGATGGCGAATCCCTCGAAGCCCTGGAAGCCCTTCTTCATTACCGGATGGTCCATGCTGTAGCCGAGGCTGTTGAGCGCCATGAGAGCATAGACCCAGGGCGGCTGGATGCCGCCCCAGCTACCGTCGGCCTCCTGGTGCTCCACGATCCAGCGCTCCGCCTTGCGGATGGCGGCCTCGCGTCCGGGTTTCAAGGGCACCCTATCGTAGATGCGCAAGAGCTTGTCGGCCATATGGAAGAAGCCCTTCCAGCCGAGGATGCTTTTTGGCCTGGGCATCGAGTAATCGACCTGATCGCGGGGCTGGCAGTAGAGCTCGTCGATACGCGCCCACTCCGGTATATCGCGCACGGGCTTCTTTGTGAGCAGTATAAGCATGGCGACGACGGTCGCCCTGGCCCAGGATGAGAACTCGTAGATGTTGAAGGGGAACCAGTTGGGCAGGAACATGATCTCCGGCGGCATCATGGGTGTGCCCTTCCAGTCCCACTGCCCGAAGAGGGAGAGCCATATCTTGGTGAAGATGCGCACCTTTGGCACCCCGCCGCGCGAGAGCACGAACTGGCGCGCCTTCCGCATGAACGGTTCGTCGGGAGAGACACCTGCCAGCTTGAGGGCGAAGTAGGACTCGACGGTGGCGTTCAGGTCGTCGGGACCGTCGTAGTAGATGTTCCAGGCACCGCTAGGGAGCTGCTTGCTCTTGAGGTACTTGACGATGAGATGCCAGCGGTCGGCATCGGCTACGCCCAGGAAGTGGGTCAGCAGAAGGTACTCAGCCGTTATGGCGACGTTGGACTCCAGCTCGCCCCACCAGAAGCCCTCGGGATACTGGATCGAGAGCAGGTAGCGCTGCGCGCGGCGGATGGCCTCGTCTAAGGCCTCGTGCAAGGAGTCGCCTGCTACTCCGCTAGCCGTTGTAGTCTCCACTTCGCTCATCGGTCCCCGCTCACCTCACATACCCGTTGTCTCGAAACCAGGCGACAGCTTTAGCGAACGCCTCTTCCACCGGCGTTTGAGGCAGACCCAGCTCACGGACGGCCTTGCCTGCGTCATAGTACATATGCTTGCGTGATAGCCTGACTCTGTCCACCGATATCTGCGGCTCTTTGCCCCGAATCCGCCCTGTAACGAACTCGTCCCCGTAGGCGGTGGCGAGGGCCGCCCAGTAGGGTATCTTGAGCACCGGAGCCTTGCGGCCCGCCACCTGCGCCAGCGTTACCAGGATCTCCTTCAGCGAGAGGTTGCTGTTGCCAAGGATGTATCGCTGGCCAACCTTGCCTTTCTCGTACGCCAGAAGGTGGCCTTTGGCCACGTCCTCTACGTCGACGACGTTCAGACCTGTGTCAACGTACCCTGGCATGCGGCCTCGCAGGAAATCGAGGACGATGCGGCCGGTTGGCGTGGGCTTGATGTCCCCACGCCCGACAGGGGCGCTGGGGTTTACTACGACCACCGGCAGTCCCTTGTCCGTAAACCTCAGCGCCTCCTGCTCCGCCACGTACTTCGACTGCTTGTAGGCTCCGATGAGGTCCTCCTCGTAGAAAGGAGCGTCCTCCGCGCTGGGTCTGCCGTTCCGCGACGGGCTTATGGTCGCCACAGAGCTGGTGTAGACCGCCTTTTGGACTCCCGCCTCCAGCGCCGCTGTTAGGACGTTGACGGTGCCCTCGACGTTGGCGCGGTAGACGACCTGGGCGTTTGGGGCCCACAGGCTATAGAGGGCCGCTACGTGGAAGAGGGCATCGCAGCCCTGGGCAGCGCGCCGCAGCGACTCTATGTCCAGCAGATCGCCTATAGCTGTCTCCACCGGCAGCCCATCGATATTGCGGGTGTCAGCTCCCGGACGCACTAGCACCCGTACCTCGTGCCCTGCCGCCAGCAGCTCGCGGACAACGTTGCTGCCGATGAAGCCGGTCGCGCCTGTGACCAGCGCCTTCATGCCTTCGCCTCGTCCAGTGAAGAGGCCTGCGCATAAACCGATGTAAAGGCCAGCCCGAACCGTCCAAGGGCCCGTCTGGCGAGGGCGGCATTCCTAGCGAACTTCAGCAGGCGCCCGGCTTCACCTGGGTGCACCGACAGGTGGCGCCCCGCTTCGAGTGCTTTCAGGTTGCCATCGGCGTCGATCATCTTTACCAGGTCAGGCAGCTTGTCCTCCAACGTATCGGATATAGCCCGAACGGCGAGGAAAGGAACGCCTCTTGCAGCCGCTGTCTCGGCCACCCAGTAGCTCTCCATGTCGACGACGGCGGCAGACCAACGATGCGCCAGACCTTGCTTGGCCTCCTCGGTGGCTATCACCATTGCCGCAGTAACCCCATCGGCGAAATGTATTGGCCCTGATCCAGCCCTGGATGCCAGGTCTAGCAGCCGGCTATCTGATGGATAAGAAACCACGGTCTCGGATGTCTCTGCCAGACGGATCCGCGGCGAAACGACCAGGTCGCCGGCCCTGAGGTCGGGCACCAGAGCTCCGCCGTAGCCCAACGATACCACTGCCTCTGGCGCATACGCCTCCAGCAGGTCCTCCGCCGCCTGTGTTGCCCGCCTCCTGCCTACGCCGGTTGTCACTAAAAGCACATGCCGGCCACTGACAGAGCCTTCCGCCACGGTCGCCATTCGCAGTTTCCGCAGTCCCCGGTCGTCCATTCCCTTCTTGAGCTCGGCAAGCTCTCGCTCCAGTGCAGACAGGAAGGCGATCATCTCTTTATCTCGACAGGTTCCAGCGCAGCATCTGGAACATCTCTCTGGGCCCCATCTGCGTCACGGCCGTGGGCTCATAGCCGCAGTGGGCCATGCACTTCTCGCAGCGGGGGTTCACCCCGTAGCCGTACTCATCCCAGGGTGTGCGCTCCATCAGCTCTGCGAAAGTCTCGTAGCGCCCGTCAGTGAGGAGGTAACAAGGGCCCTTCCAGCCAAGGGGGTCCCGGCAGGGGTTGCCCCAGGGTGTGCACGTGTAATTGCGCTCGCCGCGCAGGAAATCGATGAAGGGCGGCGTATTCCAGTAGCGGACATCGCCCGCCTTGCTGTGGATCTCTCGAAACAGCGCGATCGCCTCCTGGCGTTTCAGGAAGAAATCGGCGCCGCTGCCGACCTCCTCGTAGCTGAAGCCCGGCGAGACGATGACGCCATCGACGCCTATATCCATCAGCATGCGAAAGAGCTGAGCGATCTCCCCGGGGTCGGTGCCCTTGTAGAGAGTGGTGTTGGTGGCGACGCGGAAGCCGTGCTCCTTGCAGCGTTTGATGCCCTCGATGCATATGTCGAAGACGCCCTTGCGCTCCACAAGCACGTCGTGGCGATCACTGAGCCCGTCCAGGTGGAAGACGATGGTCAGAAAGGGGTCGGGGCGCAGCTTCTTCAGGGCGCGCTCGATGAGGATGCCGTTCGTGCAGAGCATCGTGAGCTTCTTGCGCTGCAGGACGCCTTCGACGATCCGTTCGAAGTCGGGGTGGATCAGAGGCTCGCCGCCGGCGATGGAGACCGCCGGAGCGCCGGCCTCGTCGACGGCCGCCAGGCACTCCTCGACCGTCAGCATGCGCCCCATGATCTCCGCGTCCTGGCGCACCTTGCCGCAGCCGGTGCAGGTCAGGTTACACTTAAGCGTCGGCTCCAGCATCAGCACCATTGGGAATCGCTTCTGGTGCCGCAGCTTATTGCCGATGACGTAGCCCGTCATCTGTAGGGTAACGGCGAGAGGTTGTCTCATATACTCCTTGCAACGCCTGCTAAAACAGAAATCCCGCTGAAGTCGTTGCCGCTGCCTCAGACGGGTCTTTCTTGCAGGTGAGCTACGAACGGTCCATGCTGCCGACGGAGCGGAGGAAGGAGGTGGCCTTGAGCTGCCCCAGGTCCTGCGCACCGATGCAGAACATAGCTACTTTCAGCTCCTTTACAATGGCAGAAAGGTGCTGCGTCACGGCCTCGCTTGAGAGCTTGGCTGCTCGCAATAGGGGCCACGCCAGGCCGGCAGCGTCGGCGCCCAGGGCGATGCACTTGGCAACATCCAGTCCAGTCCGCACACCGCCGCTGCCGATGATTGTGACATTTGGGGCAGCAGCTCGAGCCATGCGTATGGATTCTGCGGTTGGGATGCCCCAGGATGCAAAGCTGGCAGCGATGGCTGCCGTCTGGCTATCCGGAGCGCGGTGCTTCTCCACCTCACTCCAGCAGGTCCCTCCTGAGCCAGCCACGTCGATACCTGTCACTCCGGCTTCGGCCAGCTTGCGCGCTACGTCGCCGGAGATGCCCCAGCCTACCTCTTTCACGATGACCGGCACCGGCAACACCCGACAGACGGCCTCGATCCGGCGCAGGAGGCCGGCGTAGTTGGTGTTGCCCTCGCCCTGGAGGACCTCCTGCAGAGGATTCAAGTGCAGCACCAGGGCGTCAGCGCCCACCATGTCCACGGCGGCCTGACATTCGCGCACGCCGTAGCCGTTGTTTAGCTGAACAGCGCCGAGGTTCGCAAAGAGGAGGATATCCGGTGCCACATCGCGGATCTGGAAGTAGCGCGCCCGCTCCCCATCCTCGATGGCGACCCGCTGCGAGCCGACGCCCATCGCCAGGCCCAGGGCTTGGGCTGCCTCGGCCAGGCGCCGGTTTATCTCTGCCGCCGCCTGGATGCCGCCCGTCATGCACGAGATGACGATAGGCGAAGCCAGCCGCTTGCCGAATAGGTCTAGCGAGACGTCGACGGAGGCCGCATCTATCTCAGGCAGGGCCTGGTGGACGAATGAGTAGTTCTCCAGCCCTGTGGATACTTCTTTGAAGGCGACATCCTGCTCCAGGCTTATGCTCAGGTGCTCAGCCTTGCGTCGCAGGCTCGCCTTTGCCTCTCTGCTTACGGTTATCTCCATGACGCCTCCTCTGGAAAAAGGGAAGCCGTCGGGACCTAATACTGCCGCTCCAGGAGAAACGTAACAAGCTCGGTCACATCCGCCCGAGCGGCAGGGGACAGGTCTATATTTCGGAGGGTAGCCAGTGCTTTCTGGGCGTACTCGCCGGCCATTGCCTGGCATGCGTTGGGTACGTCCAGGCTGTTGAGGATATCGAGCACCTCCGCCACATCGCCATCGCTGGGCTCCCCGCCCCCGTATATCTTCTGAAGGCGCTTGCGCTGCGCCCCCTCGGCCCGCTCCAACCCGCAGACGATGGGCAGCGACTTTTTCTTGCGTCGGATGTCGTTGTCCGAGGCCTTGCCCATGCTCTCAGGATTGCCCCAGACGCCGAGGATGTCGTCGCGTATCTGGAAAACGATGCCCAGAGCCCGTCCGAACTCGCCGAAGCTGGCTGTCACCTCGGGGGAGTCACAGCCCATCAGTGCCCCCATCTCCAGCGAGCAGCCCAGCAGGGCGCCTGTCTTGCGGCCGATCATATCTAGGTAATCAGCGACTCCGGTGTCCTGCCTGCTCTCAAAGCTGATGTCCAGGTATTGTCCCTCGATCATCCGAAGGCACGCCCCGTGCAGTAGCTCATACGCGGTCAATACCTTGGCGGCGGGCAGTCCCAACCGGACCGCTTCCGTCAGCGCGAGGCCTGAGAGTGCCCACATGCCGTTACCCACATTGATCGCTTGAGGCGCTCCCCAGAGCCACCAGACAGTGGGGCGATGCCGCCGCTCCTTATCGTTGTCCTGGATATCATCATGGACCAGCGAGAAGTTGTGGGTGAGCTCCAGGGCGGCGGCAGCAGGGATCGCCTTGCGCCAATCGCCGCCAACGGCATCGCAGGCGAAGAGACAGAGGACGGGCCGGAGCGCCTTCCCGCCAGAGCCGGGGGTTGGCCGATAGTTCTCGTCCATCCAGCCCAGGTGGTACTGCATCATGCTGTAGAGAGGCAACTCGCGGCAGCGGAAGACTTCTCTGAAGCCTTCATCGAAAGCGGCCCTGTAGCGTTCAAACATGCCCGGTAAAGCCATTGCTTCTCCCGCTAGCTGAACAGGGCCATTGACCTCGGTCGCCTCTCAGCGATGGGCGGCGCTAGACCCGAGAGTAGACCCTGGACTTGGAGAGGCCGGGAAAGGTTGCTTTGATGCGCTGGACGATGCCCGCGCTATCCAGTCCCAATATCTCGCGCAGCTTCGATTGCGGCCCGTGTTCGATGAACTCGTCGGGGATGCCGAGGCGATCCAGACGCACATTGATCCCGGAGCAGGCCAACAGCTCCGCCACCGCACTGCCGAATCCGCCCTCTAGCGTGTTCTCCTCGACGGTCAGTACCCGCCCCGTCTTGGCGCTGGCCGACAGGATGAGCGCGTTATCCAGGGGCTTCACGAAGCGGGCGTTGACGACAGTACACTCGATGCCCTCCTGGGCGAGAGTGTCTGCCGCCTGAAGGCTGGGGTAGACGGTGCTGCCCAAGGCGATGATAGTTACGTCGCTGCCCTCCCGGATGATCTCGCCGGTGCCGAGAGGTATCTCCCGCAGGACTGGGTCCATTGGCACACCTAGGCCATTGCCGCGTGGGTAGCGGATCGCCATCGCGCCGGTGTGTCGGGCTGACGTGTACACCAGATGTTGCAGCTCGTTCTCGTCCTTGGGGGCTGCAATGACGATGTTAGGCAAACAGCGCAGATAGGAGATGTCGAAGACGCCCTGATGCGTCTTGCCGTCCTCGCCTACTAGTCCGGCGCGGTCGACGGCCAGCACCACGGGCAGGTCCTGTAGACAGACGTCATGGGCGATCTGGTCGAAGCTGCGCTGCAGGAACGTCGAGTAGATTGCCACAAAGGGGCGCAGCCCGGCCTTGGCCATGCCGGCGGCCATCGTGACCGCGTGCTGCTCCGCGATGCCCACATCGAAGACACGCTTAGGGAACTTCGTCCGCACCTTGCTGAGCGCCGTCCCCTCCAGCATCGCCGCGCTGATGGCCACGTAGCGCTCATCCTCCTGCATGAGGCGGATCAACGTGCTGGCGAAGACCTGCGAGTAGGTTGGGGCGCTGCTGCTGGCGCCGTTGGGCGATGCCGGCTGGTGGTACTTGATGGGGTCTTGCTCCGCCGGCGGATAGCCCTTGCCCTTTTCCGTGATGACGTGGATGAGCGGCGGCTTCTCCGTGTAGCCCTTGGCGATGGTCATAATGCTTTCCAGCTCGTGTATGTTATGGCCGTCGATGGGGCCCAAGTACTTGAAGCCCATCTCCTCCCAAAACATGCTGGGAATGATGAGCCCCTGTAGGCTGTCTTTGAGCCGCTTGGCAAGGCGGTATATGACATCGGCTTGGCTGAATCGGTCCGCGAACTGGCGGCTCCTCTGGACTATGGAAAGGTAGTCGGGATGGAGGGCCATCTTGTCGCGCCAGCGGGTGAGCCAACCGATATTCTCGGATATGGACATGCCGTTGTCGTTGAGGATGACCATCAGGTTGCCCGGCTTGTGCTGGACGATATTGTTCAGCCCCTCGTAGCTCAGCCCGGCTGTAAGAGCGCCATCGCCCAGAATGGCCACCGCGTGATTGGTCTCGCCACGTAGCTGAGCGCCCAGGGCATAGCCAAGAGCGATGGAGGGCGCCGTACCGGCATGGCCGGCACAGTAGGCGTCGTGAGAGCTCTCGCGGGGCTCCAAGAACCCGGAGAGTCCGCCGTGGGTCCTGATGGAGCAGAAGTTGTCGCGTCGCCCTGTCAGCAGCTTATGAGTGTAGCACTGGTTGGAGGTATCCCAAACGATCTTATCTTTGGGGCTTTCAAAGACGCGGTGCAGGGCGATGGTGAGCTCGACGACACCGAGGTTGGAGGCCATGTGGCCCCCGTTCTTGTTCACAGTAGATATGATGACTTCGCGTATCTCGTCGGCAAGCTGCTTAAGTTCAGAGAGGCTAAACTTTCTGAGCTGGGCGGGCTCGTCGATCCTGTCCAGTATCCTAGTCACCTGGGCACCTCCTTCTTACCATCGCTATAACCGCGATCGGAGATGTGGCGTTTGCTCCTGAGGTGTCTCTTCGTGACCTTTCCTACTGTAGATACCTAGGATAGCTATGCACCAAACTTACCACAGCCCCGATACGATGTCAATTGCCTTTCCTGTGCACATGCCTGCAATGATCAAGGGCAGCATCCAGTTGAAGCCGAAGAAGGGACGAATCTCTGTGGAAAGCAGGGTATCGCCCGGTCACACTCCGTTACTTTAACACATAGGGAGACTGGAAGATACTCGCGCCGACCGCCCTGAGTTCCTGATAGGCACAGAGACGATGCAAAGCGCGCCGGTTCGGTTAAGGAGAAACGGATGGGCCGGAAAAGGCTTGACGGCATCCCTATAATGAATCATCGGGGCCGGAGCCGGACAATTAAAAGACTGTCGAGGGAGGGGATCATGGAGTACGAGAATGTCATCCTGGACAAATATGGGACGGACAATCGCATCGGACGCATCACGCTCAACCGCCCGGAGAAGCTCAACGCCTTGAGCCAGGCGCTCCTTACGGACCTGGAGGCTGCCCTCAAGGAGGCGGAGGCGGACCCGGACATAAGGGTCATCGTCGTGCGCGGGGCGGGCAGGACTTTCTGCGCCGGCTACGACATAACGCCTCCCAGCAGCCCGCCGCCTGCGGCGCCCCCCGGCACGCGCCCCATCGACCCCATCCGGCGGCGGATGTACCAGGGGGCCAACCTTCAGCTCATGCTCTGGAACCTCTTCAAGCCCACCATAGCCCAGGTCCACGGCTACGCCATCGCCGGCGGCTGCGAATATGCCATGATGTGCGACCTCGTCGTCGCCGCCGAGGATGCGATCTTCGGGCACCCCGGCACGCGCGGCCTCGGCACTCCCCGCAACGCCTGCATCTGGCCGATGGTGCTGGGCATGCGCAAAGCCAAGGAACTCATGTATACTGGCAACATGATCGACGGGCGAGAGGCCGAGCGCATCGGCATGATCAATAAGGCCGTGCCTGCCGATAAGCTGGAGGAAGAGGTTACGGCGCTCGCTGAGCGCATCGCCATCCAGTCGGCGGACGCCCTGGCCGTGCACAAGCACTCCGTGAACCACTTCTACGAGGTGATGGGCATCTACCCGGCCGTCCACTGGGCAGCCGACTTCGATGCCGTCTACCAGTACACGGAGCAGGCGGCGGCCTGGCAGGAATCCGTGCGGGAGAAGGGCTTGCGCGGGGCCCTGGCCCAGCGCGATGGGCCCTACGGAGACTACGGCGCGCGGCCACGAACGTAGACGAGACACTGACGACAGACATAGTATATACGCCAGAGAGGAGAATTCATGGACGCTAATGAAGCATACATTGCCCTGGCGGAGAGGCACGGCTTCAAGGACTCGGCGCGCTA
>JACQUE010000247.1 GCA_016210425.1 Chloroflexota bacterium
CGTAGGCGGCCAGCCCAGCGGACAAAGACACGTCCGAAACGGCGAAAGGTTGAGCCCGAGGCCGGAACTGCCCTGGAACAGGTGCATGGTCGGCGAGGACGTAGCTCAAGATGCCATTATCGGGGGCGATAAAGAAGGCATCCGAAGTGCACAGGATAAGGCTGCGCCGCTCCGTGCCCACGCCCGGATCGACGACGGCGATGTGAATGGTGCCCGGCGGGAAGAACGAGTAGGCCGCCGACAGGACGAAGGCGCCCGATGGCACTGCCTGAGGAGCGATTTCGTGGGTTATGTCCACTAGCGTGACTTCGGGGTTGATGCCGAGGATGACGCCCTTCATAGCGGCTACGTAGGCATCGCTGGTCCCGAAGTCCGTGGTCAGGGTGATGATGCCGGCCATGGCAAGCCTCGACGAGGGGCTAGCGACTTTGCGGCAGCCAGGTGCGCTTCATGTTAACGTACCAGCGGTTGATGTTATAGAAGCGCGAGGAGGGCTCGAACATAACGCCTAGCTGGACGCCCTTCACCTTCTTGTCCTGCACGTACGTATACATGGGGTAATAAAGAAGGATACTGGGGACGTCGTCCGCAAAGAGCTCCTGGAACTTGGCGTACAGCTCCTTGCGCCGCCCCATGTCCGACGTCTTCTGTGCCTCGTCCAGCAGCTTGTCAGCATCCGGACTGGAGTAGGAGGCGATGTTGAGGCCATCCTCCGTTATCTGCGAGCTATGCCATATGGAATAGGAATCGGGGTCGTAGCCGGCCTCCCAGCCGAAGAGGATAGCGTCGTAGTTGCGGGGGATCAGGTAGGTCTGGAGGAGGCCCGTCGAGCCGCTGGCGGAGAGCTCGGCGCGAATGCCGATGGCTGCAAGCTGCCGCGCGACCGCCTGCCCAACTGCGATCCGCAGGGGGTCGTCGTTAGTGAGCAGGTTGAAGCGGAACTGCTGGCTGTCCTTCTCCAGCACCCCCGATGCGCCAACCTGCCAGCCCGCCTCCTTAAAGAGAGCCCTCGCCTTCTCCTGGTTGTAGGCGTACTGCTTGACCTGCCCGTCGTAGGCCCATGTTTTGGGGAGCACGGGGCTATCCGCCCTCACCCCCTGGCCTGCTAAGACGGTCTTAATTATGTCGTCACGGTCCAGAGCGTAGAGCATAGCCTGGCGAACCCTCTTATCCGCAAAGAGGGGGCGCTTGTTATTAAGGAAAACCATCGAATAGGCGGTACGCTCGGCCTGCTCCAGGCTGAAGCGGTTCGCCTCTTTCAGCTTCCCCAGCTCCTCGGCGCTCGCCCCCGGACGTAAGAACACGCCGTTGACATCCCCCTTGTTGAGGGCAACCAGAGCCGATTGGTAGTCCGGAAAGAACTTGAACTCGACCTGGTCCAGAAATGTGCTGCCGCCAAAGTATGTCGGGTTCTTCTCCAGGACCAGGTTCTCAATGGTGGCGTTCTTGAAGCGGAAGGGGCCGGTGCCTACTGGGTTACCATTGATGGAGTGGATGGGCATATCGGCAGCTTTGACGCCGGCCAGCAGGTGCTTTGGGAGAATGCCGATGGTGGTGTACGACAAGAAAGGCGCGAAGGGTCGCGGCAGGTTGAAGCTGACGGTTAGCGGGTCCTTGCTCTGGACCAGGACGCCTTTCCAGAGGTTCGCCAGGTCAGGCAGCCCCTGGAAATCGGGGTCCTGGATGGCCTTTATAGTGAAGACGACGTCATCGGCGGTGAAAGGGGCACCGTCATGCCATTTGACCCCGTCGCGGAGGCGGAACGTGTAGATGAGGCCGTCCGGGCTGATGTCCCAGCTCTGCGCCAGGTCCGGCACGATCTCGCCCTGCTTCCCGAGGCGAGTCAGGCCGGAGTAGATCAGCGAAACGATATCCTTGTCGACGTCGTTTAGGGATGCAAAGAGAGGATCGATGGCCGTGGGGCTACCGCCGACGCCCTCTATGTAGGCGCCGCCCAGGGTTGGCACCATGTGGGACGTAGCTCTGAAAGCCACAAAAACGGTAGCCGCCAGGGCGGCTACACTCACAACGATGGCTACCAGTTGCCGCAAGGAAACTCGCACTAGATAGTCCGCACCTCGTCAAGGAAGCCCTCGTAGGGGATTCGCCACTGCAAGGGCTTAACCGCGCTAAATGCCGAATTTGGCGATGAGCAGGGATGTCACGAAGAACACGGCGGCGAGGGCGATGGTGAGCTGGAACAGCCTCTTCTCCACGCCGCGCCGAGTTCGGAAAGCAGAGCCCTGCATCCCGAAGACTCCGCTAGCTCCCGATCCCCGCGCCTGCATGGTGATCACGATCACAAGCAACGCGGAGACAAGTATCTCGAAAACCTTTAGGACCATTCTATCTCCTATCCAGAGGCAGCCCTGTAAACTGCTGCTGCCTTTTCAGTTGAGCCATTATCGCGTCGCGCCGCGCCCCGGTCGTAATAGAGCCGCATCACCGAGTCGGCAAGACGCTTGGGATCGTGGCGCAGAGTGTTGTCTGCGCTTACCACGTCGGCCAGGACTAGCTGCGCCCCCCCGAAGTCGCCCTCGCCGGGAAGTACCATCTGCACCGGCGATTCGAACGGCAGAGAGACGTCCGTCCGGCTGTTGGCCAGGACGTAGTGGAAGAGGCCCTCGCCGCAGTGGGCGTGTAGGGCAGCCACATGGTCCGCCGCCGTAAAGCCGTCCGTCTCGCCCTTCTGGGTAGCCACATTGCAGGCGTATACCTTGACCGCACCCGATGCCTTGATGGCATTCCGAATGCCGGTCACCAGCAGATTGGGCAACACACTTGTGTAGAGGCTCCCCGGACCAAGGACGATGAGGTCGGCCTCCATCAGGGCCTGCATAGCCTCGGGGTAGGCGTCCACGTTCTCCGGCTCCAGGAAAACGTGCTTGATGCGCTGGCCGCTGCTGGGGATGTTCGATTCACCCTGGACGCGCACCTCGCCCTCCATCTGAGCGGAGAGGGTGATGTTGGCCAGGGTGGAGGGCAGGATCTGGCCGCGAACGGCGAGGACCCGGCTCGACTCCTTTATGGCGCGTTCAAAGGTGCCCATGACGCCCGACATGGCCAGGATGAACAGGTTGCCGAAGCTGTGCCCTTCCAGTCCGGAGCCTTGGCTGAAGCGATACTGGAAGAGCTTGGTCATCAGCGGTTCGGCATCGGCCAGGGCCGCGATGCAGTTGCGGAAATCACCCGGCGGCAACACCCCCAACTCTCGCCTGAGTACACCCGAACTGCCCCCGTCGTCAGCGACAGTGACGACGGCGGTGAGGTTACCCGTGTACTCCTTGAGCCCCCTCAGCAGCATCGGCAAGCCTGTGCCACCGCCGACAGCGACTATCTTGGGGCCTCTTTTCAGATGGCGTTGATAGTAGATTATGTCCACTAACTTGTCGTCCCCCGGTCTGGCGGGAGCGTAAGCCGACAACAGCGACTTATTGAGCCTGAGGATTGCCATCAAAATGCCTGTGACCCCAATGCCAAAGAAGAGGGCCGCCCTGGCATACCGGGGGATAAACTGAAGTGTTATATAGTAAACGAAGCTGGGAAAAGTGTAATGAATATAAACCTCACGAAGTATGTAACCGAAACCCAGACTTATGATTATCACCCCACCCATTATCAAAAACAGCCACCGCTTCACATGCATGCCCGGATAGAACCATTTTATGAAGTCCATCACACTCCCATTCCTTGTAAATAGGGGGGGGCAGCTAAGCCAATTATATATCATCGCTCTCAGCGATGGGAAGCCCACTATGCCGCTTGAAAGGGCCCAGGCATCGCTCAGGCGATGCCTGTCGGGTTAAACGTCTCTCACCTCCGTTCAGCTAGCTTCTCTTGCAGCACCTTGTTGACCAGCGCCGGGTTGGCCCGCCCTTTCGACTCACGCATCGTCTGGCCGACCAGGAACTTAAGGGCCTGCTCCTTACCTTCGTAGTAGTCGTGCACAGCCTGCGAGTTCTTCTCCAGCACCCGGTTCACCACCTCGGCCAGGAAGGCCTCGTCGCTGACCTGCGTGAAGCCGCGTTCCTGCACGATCGGCGCCGCCGGCTTGCCCGTCTCGAACATCTCCTCGAAGACGACCTTCGCCATGCTGCCGCTTAATGTACCGCTGTCGATGAGGTCCAGGAGCTGGCGCAGGTCTGCCGGTCGCACCTTCGAGTCGGCGATATCCATGCCCTTCGCGTTGAGCAGCCGCATCAGCTCGCCTTGGACCCAGTTACCAACCGCCTTGGCCCGTGCCTGCAGCCTTGCCGGCTCCGCGCCCTCGACAGCCGCCTCAAAGTAGTCGGCGTAGGCGCGAGAAGAGGTGAGGAAGTCGGCGTCGTAACGCGAGAGTCCGTACTGGCTGATGAAGCGGTCGCGGCGGGCATCGGGAAGCTCGGGGAGCTTCGCCCTTATCTCCTCGACGCGCTCGCGACTGAAGACGAGCGGGGGTAGGTCGGGCTCCGGGAAGTAGCGGTAGTCGTGGGCGTACTCCTTGCTGCGCTGGGAGACAGTCATATCCCTGTCGTCCAGCCAGCCGCGCGTCTCCTGCACGATGCGCCCGCCCGACTCGATGACCTTGATCTGCCGCTCCACCTCGTACTCCAGGGCGCGGTAGACGGCCCGGAAGCTGTTCATATTCTTGACTTCCACCTTGGGCGAGAGCTCCTTCACGCCCATCAGTCGAACGCTGACGTTGGCGTCGCAGCGTAGGGCGCCCTCCTCCATGTTGCCGCTGCCGACACCCAGCCACTGCAGGATATTGCGGAGCTTCATGAAGTAGCGGCGCGCCTCCTCCGGCGAGCGCATATCCGGCTCGCTGACGATCTCCATCAGCGGCACGCCGGAGCGGTTTACGTCCACGAGACTGTAGGTCTCACCTTCGGGGCTGGTGCGGTGGAATAACTTGGCCACGTCCTCCTCCTGGTGGACGCGGGTGATGCCGACGCGCTTATCGCCACCATCAGCC
>JACQUE010000245.1 GCA_016210425.1 Chloroflexota bacterium
GGCTCTGGACCTGCGCGAAGATGCCGCCCTGAGCGTAGCGCCCGACCAGGCGGGTGGCCTCCCGCGTCTGATAGAGGATCTCCACCTTCTTGCCGCGCGCCGCCAGGAAGTTGGCGACATCCAGCGTTTGCATGTGGTCCTCCTTGGAGATGACCAGCACGCGCTCGCCGACGGTGGCCTTGTCCTGCAGGACATCGCGCAGCTCCACAACGTTGGGCTGGTCATCCCCGGGGATGCCCAGCCGACGGGGGCGTGTGCCTGTCGCCACCACCACGGCGTCGGGCTTGAGGGCGAGAACCGAGTCGGCCGTAGCCTCGGTGTTGAGGCGTACATCGACCTTCAGCTTCTCCATCTGGTAGCGCTCCCAGCGCACGAAGTCCAAGAGTATCTCCTGGCTCGGGGACTTGGCGGCGATGTTCACGAGGCCGCCGAGCTGCCCGTCCCGCTCCAGCAAAGTCACGCGGTGCCCGCGCTCGGTTGCCACGCGCGCCGTCTCCAGGCCACCGGGACCTCCGCCGACCACGACGACATGCTTCTTCGTGGTAGCCGGGATCAGCTTATCCCACTCCGCTTCGCGCCCGGCGCAGGGGTTCACGGCGCAGCCGGAAAGCTTGTCCTGGGGCCCTGGCGAGAGTCGCTCGTACATGCCCCGATCGATGCAGCTATTGACGCCGATGCAGCGTCGGATGTCGTCCAGGCGACCCTCCCGCGCCTTGTTGGGGAAATCGGCGTCGGCCCTAGAGGCGCGTGCCATCCCAACCAAGTCAGCGTGGCCGTCGGCCAGGATGCGCTCCGCCAGCAACGGGTCGGTGACGCGCCCGGTGTAGATGACCGGTATGTTCACGGCCTCCTTGATGGCAGCCGCCGTGTAGGCCCAGGCGCCTTCGGGGAAGGTGCCGGGCGGGATATAGCTGGGAGCCCCCCAGTTGCTGCCCATGTCGACGTGGATGTAGTCGACCTTGCCCGAGTTGGCGAAGTACTGGGCGATCTGCTTGGCGTCGTCCAGGTTGTAGCCGCCGTCGATCATCTCATCGGGGCAGAGGCGGATTCCGACGACGATATCGTTGCCTGCCCCAGCGCGCACAGCGTTCGTGGCGTCCATGAGGAAGCGCATGCGCTTCTCGAAGGAGCCGCCGTACTCATCGGTGCGTTTGTTGGAGAGGGGCGACATGAACCACTGGATGACGTCGTCGTGGTTCGCGTGGAATTCAATAGCATCGGCCCCACCCTCGCGGATGCGCTCCGCCGCGAACCGATAGTCGTCGAGGAGGAACTTTATCTCCTCCGGCTCGAACTCGTGAGGCACCTCGTTGTCCACCAGGGAGGTCTGGGTGGTGGAAGCGCCGCCCGGCATGCCGCCCTGGATGACCAGTTGGATGCTTCCGACGGCTCCACAATCGTGGAGAGCTTGCATGTATCTCTTGAGGCGCGGCACGTAGTCGGGATGGTGGGTGCTGCCGTGGTGCGCCGCTCCTACGCCAGCCCCAACAAAACCGGGACCCCACGGATTCTCGATGAAGTTGGGACCGGCCCCTACCCAGGCGGCGCCGCCTTTGGCCTTACCGACGTAGTAGGCCAGGAACTGCTGGAACTGCTCCTCCGTGCCCACCATAATGCCCGCTGAGTGCGTTGGGATCATGATCCGGTTCTTGACGTTCATGCTGCCGACCTTGATGGGCGTGAACAGGTGCTGGAACTGGGCTGCCATTCCGAAAACCTCCTGCCGATTCTTCTTCGGCTCCCCTCCGGGTGCCTGGTAACTACAAATCGTAGGTGTTGAGTGGCCCGGGCGCGCTTGCCCAGCCCCAGGCGCCGGGCACGATGGGCGCCCAATAGCGCGGTGACCAGGCGGCCCCCGGCTTCGCCATAGCGACGCCGCCGCCGTCTACCACCAGGGTCTCACCCGTCATGAAAGATGAATCGTCGCAGGCGAGGAAGAGGAAGACGGGCGCCATCTCCTCGGGCTGGGCTAGGCGGCCCATGGGTGTGGCGTCGAAGAGGGCCTGCTTGCGGTCCTCATAGGCCCATGCTCCCTTTACCAGCTCCGTCTGTACGAAGCCGGGCGCTACGCAGTTCACGCGGATGTTCTTCCGCCCGTACTTCACCGCATAGAAGCGGGTGAGCTCCACGACGCCGCGCTTGGCGGGGGCGTAGGGATTGGGATGCGCCGCAAAGTCCTCAAGAAGCTTGGCGGGGATTTCGTCGGCGTTCTCCTTGAGGAGGTCCATGAGCTGGAAGAAGGCCAAGGAGAGGGGCGGGTAGACGGCCTGGTTGGAGGCGTTGTTGACGATGACGCCGCCGCCCTGCTTGATCATTAGGGGGATGGCGTTGCGACAGCCGTAGTAGACGCCCAGCAGACAGACGCGCACGACCTGCGGCCCTTGGCCGACGATGCCCGCGTTGTTCATCAGGATATCCAGCCTGCCGAAGGCGTCGGCGGCCGTGTCGATGGCGCGCTTCACCTGATCCTCTTGTGAGACGTCACAGGTGACGGCGATGCCCTTCCGGCCCAGCGCTTTCACTTCATCGGCCACCTGCTGCGCCTTCTCTCCCTGCACGTCGACGATGGCGACGTTGGCGCCCTCTTTGGCGAAAAGGAGGGCCGCCGCGCGGCCCATGCCCTGAGATGCCCCGGTTACCAGGGCGGCTCTTCCTTCTAGCTTCATAGCAGACTCCTTTGAAAGTTGCCTACCGAGAGCCCCGCATCCGCGGGTCCAGGGCATCGCGCATTGCGTCGCCGAACATGTTGAAGGACCAGACGGCGATGCTGATGGCGAAGCCCGGGGCAAGCGCCAGCCAGGGCGCCTGTTTCATGTAAGTCCGTCCGCCGCTGCTGAGCATACCTCCCCACGAGGCTCGCGGGTACACGGTGCCGAGTCCTAAGAAGCCGAGCGAGGCATCCAGGAGAATGGCGCCGCCTATCGCAATCGAGGCTACGATGATCACGATTGGCGCTACGTTCGGGAGGATGTGGCGTAGCAGGATGCGCTGATTGGTCGCGCCGATGGCCCGCGCTGCCTCGATGTAGGCATTCTGCTTAATAGCAAGCACAGTGCTACGAACGACGCGGTTCTCGCCCGGCCAAAGTAGGATGCCTATCGCTAGGAAGGTCTTGACCAGATTGCCGCCAGCGCCCAGCACCGAAACCGCCGCGATAAGAAACACCAGCCCGGGGAACGCCATGATAGTATCGGCGATGCGCTGTATGATCTGGTCGACTTTGCCGCCAAAGAAGCCGGA
>JACQUE010000255.1 GCA_016210425.1 Chloroflexota bacterium
CCTTGGTCGAGGGAGGGGGAGTTGAGTCTGATATCTTCCAGTAAAGGGTGAGGGCCAGGTCCCCACCTGCCTCAGGGTGCTCGTCCATCGTATAGGCGAGAAGCTCGACGCCGTTCGGCCAGCGGAGGGGCAGGGGCAGGGCCTTTTCCTGCGCCTGTTGGAAGATTCTGCCCGCATCCGGTGGCACCAGATAGATGGAGAAGGCATCGGCGTCGCCTGGATATGCTATCCGTTCAACTTGCGAATCCGGGGAAAGATGCTCCAGGAGGTTGGCAGCCTCCGAGTCCGTAGACGTCAAGAGATAAACGGTTGGATGGGAGCTAGGCGATAGGACAAGCGCTCGTCCTTCATCAAAAAAGAGCAGCGGGTTTGCCTTCGTGGAGTAGTATGGTAACGCCCGGCTAAGGTTGTCTCCGATCACCGTCTTATCGCTGATACCAACGTAGATGGGGGCGCCACCGTTGGCAATACTGTACCTCCTTGCCTCATCTACCGCCCGTTGGATGTACTTGAGCGGCACGCCGTAGTTGGGGGTCACCGTCTCCTCGCCTATCCAATGATCGAAGCGCAAGTAGACGTAGGTCTGGCCTGTCGTAATGGCCCCGAAGAATAACAGCAGTAGGAGCGCCGGCAAGTAGGCGAGGCGTGGCGTCCATCGGCTGGTGATGACTGAAAGACCTTGTCCTATCAGCCTCGTTGAGTG
The DNA here is from genome assembly GCA_016210425.1 of Chloroflexota bacterium. GTDB lineage: Bacteria > Chloroflexota > Dehalococcoidia > JACQUE01 > JACQUE01 > JACQUE01. Next base: position 704 of record JACQUE010000255.1, read on the forward strand.
CCTCCCGATCTCCACCGAAGCCACAGCAACTATCGTGAATTGGGCGGGGAAGAGGGGGATGAGGTAGTGTATGTAGAGAGGCCAGCGATGGGGGAGGAAGATGGCTACAGGTAGGGCAAACCACAGGGCCAGTAGCAGGTGGCCGTTAAGTTTGCCGGATCGGAGACTCCTTCTGTCGAGTATAAGGCGCGCGATCAGGTATGCGAATGAGACGTAGAAGACGTACTCATAGATGCGTCGTAATGCAACCATGATAGCGGGTTCGGACAGCAACTGGGGCATGGGAGGGCCAAAGAACTTGTTGTAGCCTGCGCTGCCCATGACGAATATTGCATAGCGCCATGCGTTGAGGTCGAAGCTGCCACCTTCGGTCCCACCTGACCGCATGTGAACTAAAGCCCTTAGGTTGTAGAAGTTATGACTGATTTCCCAGTAAAGGTAGGGGACTAGGGGCAGGATAAAAAGGACACATCCTACGGCAAGGTACCTGGCCCTTATCCGGGCGCGGAATATCAGTAGTGCGATGATAAAGAGCGGTATATAGGGCAGGGTCGCGAAAGAAGTTTGAACCAGGAAGGCTAGCCAGAGAAAAGCCCAGACTAGGGCCCTCTCATTCCGCTTAGCTACAAAGGAATAGAGGGATGACATGAACAGCACAGCAAGAAGGGGGGCCAGGGTCACGTTCCATACCCCGCGCGACCACCAGATCGCCCAGAAGCTAGTGGCGTAAAGCGCCGTGACAATGAGAGCTGCTGGCTTGCCGAAGGTCCGGGCCACCAGCAGAAAGCTCAATGCGAGAGCCAGCACATTTGCCAGGGCATAAAGGCTGGTAATAACCGCGGGATCAGAGGAGATTAGGAGAGCGGCCATATTCAAATACATGTCAATTGGGGCATTCAGGATCCCGACGGAGGCCATAGTGCTTACCCATGGCATGGCGTGGTTTTCCATGTACCAGCGGGCCAGGAGCAGGGAGCGGGCAGAATCCTCGTGGAAAGGAATGATGTCGAGGTGGCTCAGGCGCAGGTAGGCGCCCAAGCCCACGACGGCCGCAACGAGTCCGGCAAAGGCCCAGTCGCCTTTGGAGACTCCCTTGATTCTAGACAATTGGCTTTCCTAGCGCCTTTTCGTACAGTTCCACCGTCTGCCCGGCGACGCGCGGCCAGGAGAAGGTCTCAGCGATGGTGCGAGCGGCGCTGCCCAGCTCCAGCCGAAGCTGAAGCGAGTCCGCCAGCGTATTTATGGCGCTGACGAGGGCCTCGGGGTCTCCTGGCGGCACCAAAAGGCAGTTGTGCCCTGAGACGAGCTCCGGCAGTTCGTGATTGGAGGCCGATGAGGCTTGGTTAGTCGTGATAACCGGCAGGCCATGGCCCAGGGCGGCGATGAGGCTACTGCGGCGGTAGGACGCTCCATCCAGAAAGGGCAGGACACAGATATCGGCGCTGGCGAAGGCGGCTGAAGCATCCTCGGGGGACAGGAAGCCTGTCCAGGAGATGGCGCCTGCCAGCCCCAGGCCATCGACCTGCGCCATAACCAGCTCGCGGTAGCTAGCGTTTGTGGGATCAGCATCGCCGATGCCGGCACCGATCATGAGGAGTCTGATATGCGCGTCCTGGGCACGCAGGTCGGCCAGGGCTTGGAGCAGTATATCGATGCCTTTGCGGGCGTTCAAGAGCCCAAAATAGCAGAGAAGTAGGTCGTCGGAAGAAGCGCCGTAGACCTCGCGGCATCGGTCACGGTCGAAGCCATCGGCCAGGCGTGGAGGCAAGCTGCTGGCTAGCGGGATCAACCGCAAGAGCGGGCCTGCATCTCCCGCCTCGGCGCTGGCGATGGCAAGGTCCTCCTCGTTGGTCATGATGGCGGCGTGGCTCGAGCGCAGCAGGGCGCGGACCGCCAAGGGGCGGAGCCTGCCCGCCTTTGGGAAGATGTAGGGGACGCGCAGGTCGTGGAAGGTGGTGACGACGCGGCAGCCGGACATCCGGCGGCGCAGCCAGGAAGGAAGGAGGTTGATGGCGGGGCTCAGATCGAAGGCTGCGCTCTGGTACTGGATATGGGCAACCTCGGCTTTGACCTGCCTCAGTAGCCTCTCGATAGTGGGCCATGAGGCGAACCCCCAGCGGGCGATGGCCGGGTAGACGGTCTCATCGGAGAGGCGGGCTCGCGCGGCGGCGCGGGATGTGATGACAGAGGTCTCGACACCAAGGTCGGCCAGCGCGGTCCTTAAGCCGGCCAGGTAGTCTCCGATGCCGCCCTCCATAGGTGGGTATTCGCCGCTGATGTAGCAGACCCTCACGGCCGCAGCCTTGAACGCAACACCCGAGCCAGGACCCCCAGCCGCTCGCGGCGTAACGTACGCTTGTGTCCCAGGAGCAGCTTGGCGGCCTCCTCCGCCATCTGAAAAACGAACGTGGCCAGCAGGAACCAGCGCAGGAGCATGGCCGGGAGGGGGCCGTGATGCTTGCGGACGTATCGCCATTTGCTGACGTTGAAGTTGATGTGGCGATGAGGGATATCGCGTCCGCTGCTCTGGCCGTGGTGGTGGATCACCTGGGCCTGAGGGAGATAGACTACCTGCCAGCCCGCCTGGCGTATCCGCCTGGCCCAGTCCACCTCCTCGAAGTACATGAAGAACCCCTCGTCCAGGAGGCCCGCTGCGGCCACGGCCTCGCGGCGCGCCATCAAGCAGGCGCCCATAAGCCAGTCTACCTCCTGCTCCTCGTCATCGCTCCTGTCCAGCATGTAGTAGCGCTTAACGGCTTGTGACTGGCTGAGGTAGCGCTGGAGGACGGTGCTCTCGACAAAGGCTGTGGCCAGGGTGGGGAAGCGGCGGCGCGACGACTGGACCGTGCCATCGGGGTTGAGGAGCTTGGGGCCCAGCAGCCCGACCTGCGGATGGGCCTCTATGTAGTCCACCATGAGGCCCAGCGCGTCTCCCAACACCTCGGTGTCGGGATTCAGCAGGAGCAGGTAACGGCCGGAGCTCGCCCGGATTCCCTGGTTGCTGGCCCTCGTGAAACCAAGGTTCTGGCTGTTGGAGATGAGGCGCACATACGGGTGATCACGGGCGACCATAGCCGCACTGTCATCTGAAGAGGCGTTATCTACGACTATGACCTCGGTGGTGAGGCCTGGGCGGATCTGAGCAGAAGCGGTGACGGAGGCGAGGCACCTACCCAGGAGCTCGCGCACGTTCCAGCTTACTATGATGATGGAAAGGTCGATCACCTTTTCGGCTCCGGGGTTCTACGCAGCCAAAGGATACTTCTCGGTCTTGCGGCAAGTCAACCGAAGTCACCGAAGAGCATCTCTTTACAAGTCATGTACAATGGTGGTTAATGTGGTGTAATTTAGGTGAGTCCGTTCGCGAAGATGCTCTTCATCTTTTTCAGGCATAGGAGGCTCCACATGAGGTTCCGCTACAAGCTGCCCTTGCTGTTGGCGCTGGTGGCCCTGGCTGGATCGGGAGGCTATTATCTTACTCGGAGCGGCGCGATCGCTATCGCCAGCGAGCGGGGGCCTACTGCCTCCAACAAGGTTGTCCGCCGGACAACAGCACAGGGCGCCACGGCGATGGGCAATATCGTCCTGTCAAGGCAGGAGAGCCTCTCCTTTGGCGTGGGGGGTGTGGTGGAGCAGGTATCGGTGAAACCGGGTGACGAGGTGCGGAAGGGGCAGGTGTTGGCGAGGCTCGATACCAGGGCCATGGAGCGGGCGGTAGAAGTGGCGAAGGCGGACCTGGAGAAGGCGATGGCGGAGTTGACGCTGGAGCAGGACTCCCAGGTCAGGGAGCAGGACTCTCAGGTCAGGGCGCAGGCGAGCCTAGATGCGGCAGTGATCGACGCCCGGGCGGGAGTGAGGAACGCGACGGTGGGCCTGGATAACGCCAAGAGGCAGCTTGTCATAACACAGAAGAGCACCACAGTCTCCAAGGACCCGCGCGACAGAGAGACGGAGCACAGCGCAGCGGAGGCGGCCTACGGCGCGGCCCTGAAAAAGCGCGATGAGGGAACACTAGACGACCTAGGACTAAGCAGGTTCTTCAACAGTCTGCTCACCGCCAAGGAGCGGTTGGATTCGGCGCGGGAGCAGGCGGCCGTGGCCTTGGCCACCGCCGAAAACGCGATCCCCGTAGCGGAGGATGCCCTGCGCAAAGCGAAGGCCGCCCTGGCCCAGGCTGAGGACGCTGCCGCGAAAGGTCCGGGCAAAGTGACATCCGTCTCGCTGATGACGAAGCAGTTGGCCGTCCTCAGCAAGCAGGTGACGCTGGAAGCGGCGCAGGCGCAGCCTGATGCCGCCAGGATCGTGGCTCCCTTCGATGGGCTGGTGTCTGAGGTCAAGGTGGTGGCGGGAAGCCGAGTCACAACGCAGACAGTCGGCATCGTGCTGGTCGATCCCGGCTCTGCCCAGGTGAAGCTGCTGGTAGACGAGATCGACATCAGCCTGGTGAAGCTCGATCAGGAGGCGAAGATATCGGTGGTGGCCCTTCCCGAGCTGGAGTTGAAGGGAACGGTGACGGCTATCTCCCCGGTCGGCCAAGTCTCGGCAGGAATCGTCTCCTTCCCCGTTATCGTAACCATCCGTCCGCCCGCGGGCGTCGTCCTTCGCAACGGGATGTCGGTGGAGGCCACCCTGTCGGGCACTAGCGAAAGTGGCAGGTAAGTAGGGATGCTCCTTTCTGCGTGGCGAGTCGTATTCAGGCGCAGCCTTGCCAACTGGCGCCTGCTTTCCACAGTCGTCGCCGGAGTAGTGCTGGCTGTCGCCTTGTTGGCCAGCGCTCCCCTCTATGCCGATGCCATCAACGCTCTCGGCCTTTCCCACGCTCTGAAGCAGCGGCCCCGCGAGATCGAGGATATCCAGATCATCGCCAATTACTATCCTATGACCAGGCCCGAGTACGAGAAGGTGAACTCATTCGTGCAGGGGCTCACGCAGAGCAAGCTCGGGCCGGTCACGCGGCAACGGGTGGCTGCTGGCAAGACGTCAACCTTCTACATCTCCGACCCAGTGGAGGCCGAGAGGCTTGTCCCGGCCCTGACCACTGTACAGCAAACTTCGGATGCGGTCTCCGAGGCGCGCAAGGCGACGGCCCTTGCGGAGAAGAACCTGGAGACGGTGCGGACGCAGGCCGAGGAATCCGGCTCGGCAGAGAGCCGGGCGGCCCTGGAGACGGCGACGCAGGCGGAAACGACGTCGAAACAGAACCTGGACACGGCCAACAGGCTCCTCCAGCAGGCGCAGGACGATGCGGACAAGGCACAGCGGGCTCTGACGCTGGCCAGGCGGGTCAACCCTTCCGCCAACGAGACGCCCGAGCAGCGCAACGCGCGCGTCAGGAAAGCTGAGGATGCGTCGCAGCAGGCCGATGCTAAGGTGCAGAAGGCGCAGCGCCAGTTGCTGCTGGCCCAGCGCGACGTTAACATGGCGGAGCTGCGAGCCAAGAAGGCGAAGCGGGACGCGGAGGCGTCGCGGGACGCCAACTTCGCCCAGAAGGTGACGGAAGGGCAGGCTAAGCTAGACACGGCTAAAACGGATGCCACCGACCCGGAGAAGCAGCTTAAGGAGGTGCGGGCCGCTGCCGATGACCTTCTGAAGGCAGATACCCGCAACCGCGGCTTTGTGCAGTTCCGAGAGGATGCGGAGCAGCACCTGACGCTGGTGGCGGGACGCTTCGCAAAGCCTGTGGAGGTGCTGCTGGATGCCCAAGGGCTGCCGGCTGCCTCACCGGAGCTGGAAGTCGTGATCGGGGCGCAGGCGGCCGCCGATGTGGGCGTCTCCCTGGGCGACAGGCTGGTGCTGGTGCCGCACTGGCAGGATGTCTCCAGCCAGGTCACGGCGCAGGTGGTGGGCATCGTGGAGCGGGCCGATCCATCGGAGGAGTACTGGCTGCTGGATGACCCGCTCGTCTATCCACCATCTGAGGGGCAGACGTGGCGCACAGCTCCCCTTCTCGCACCCTTCGGGACCTTCTTCGACGGTATGGGGCGGCTTTTCCCGGCAGGGAGCGCCGACAGCTACAAGTGGTACGTCTACATCGACCCCGATAGGATCACGACCCGGAACGCTCGGTCTGTCGAGGACAACGTGCAGAAGGTGGGGCGTGAGACAATAACGAGCGTCGAGCACTCGATGTACCTCACGGTTCTGAATGACGTTCTCTCCGACTACAGAACCAAACTCATCTATACGCGGGTCCCCATCTTCCTCGTCCTCCTGCAGGTGGTTGGCATCATCCTCTACTATGTTGTGATGGTGGCTTCGATGCTGGTCGAGCGGCGTTCCAGCGAAATCTCGCTGCTGAAGAGCCGGGGCGCCAGTACTATGCAGATCGTTACGATCCACTTTATGGAGGGCCTGCTGGTCTGTGGCGTCGCTGCCCTTGTTGGGCCATTCTTGGCCGCAGGCGCGACGAGCCTGATGGGCAAGACCGGGGCCTTCCGGCCCCTTAGCGGCGGCGGCCTCCTGCAGGTGCAGTTGACGCCTCTAGTGTTTGCCCTGGCCGGGGCCGCGGCCTTCGTATCGCTGCTGGCGCTCCTCTTCCCGGCCTTTGGCGCCGCCCGCTTCAGTTCGATACAGCAGCGCCAGCAGGCCTCCCGCCCCCAGCGGGCCCCCTTCTGGCAGCGCTACTACCTGGACCTGGTGTTCCTCGGCCTGGGTGCCGTCCTCTACTGGCAAGCGCACAGTCGGGGGAACATCCTTGGCCGGACAGTCCTGGGCGAGCTCACCGCCGACCCCTTCCAGCTTATCAACCCGGCGCTCTTGATGATCGCCGTGGCCATCCTGTTCCTGCGCCTCTTCCCGCTGCTGCTGGCCGGGCTTTCGCGGCTGGTCACCGCCGGCGCGCAGGTGCCAGTCATTCTCGGCCTGCGCTACATGGGGCGCAACCCTGTCCACTATACAAGGCTCATCCTGCTCCTCATCCTGGCCACCGCTCTGGGGCTCTTCGCGGCAACGCTGGGCGGCACTCTCAACCGTAGCCAGGTGGAGCGCACCTACTACCAGGTTGGGGCCGACTTGCGCATGGAAGGGTTGAGCAATTACTTCCTAGGCAAGGAGGCGTTGCTGGCGGACTATAGGCAGATGCCGCAGATACAGGAGGCGAGCGCCGTCTGGCGCGGCGAGGGCTCCTCCGGCAGCTTCCAGAGCATCGGCTTCAATATGCTCGGAGTCGACCCTAACAACTTCGAGAAGTTGGTCTGGTATAGGAGCGATTTCTCCACGAAGAGCTTACCCATGCTGATGAAGACGCTTCTCCGCAACGAGCCATCAGGCGGCGACGGGCTGCTGCTGCCCGCGACAAGCCGGCGCCTGGGGCTGTGGGCTCAGCCGACTAGGCCCTGTGACGATTGCACTGTGGTGGCTAGGCTCACGGACAGCAAGGAGACCTACTTCAGTATCGAGCTGGGCGACCTGTCCTCTTCGGAATGGCGCTTCCTGGAGGGAGATATCGCCGATCCCAAGGGCGAGCTCACGCTTTCGCCCCCGTTCCAGCTTCTGGGCGTCTTCCTGCGTATCGGCTCCCAGAGTTCGAGGAACAGGGAGCAGACGGTCTACCTGGATGATATCCAGGTGACGGGGGACAGTGACCAGAAGACGGTGGTCGAGGGCTTCGAGAACGTGGACGCGTGGGAGGTCACACGGCCGCCCCAGCAGCGCTTCTCGGGGGACAGCTTCGACCGGGAGACTGAGAACGTGCACTCGGGCAAGGGCTCCGCCCGCTTCATCGCACGGGCCGGCGGCAGTGGGCCCGGCTTCCGCTTCAAACGGGCTACGCCGCCCTTCCTCGCCGTCGCCAGCAGCTCCTTCCTCAAGGCCAGCAACGCCCGCGTTGGTGACTCCCTGGCTGTCAACATCGCTGGGCGGCCGGGCCAGGTGGAGATCGCAGAGGTAGTCGACTACTTCCCCACCATGGACCCGGTGAAGAGGCCTTTCTTGGTCGTGAACATCAACCAGCTTACGCGCAGCATGAACCGCATGCTGGACCGCGAGGCCCTCTATCCTAATGAGGTCTGGCTGCAGACGGACGCTCACGGCAATGCGCGGGCCGAGCTGGTGACGGCGCTGACACCCCAGCCCGTCCCAGGCGCTGCCAAGACGCCGCAGGAGATCCTCTATCACAGCGCTAGGCTCGACGACCAGAGCCAGATCCTGCAGGTGGCCCGCTCCGACCCCCTTATGGCTGCCGGCTGGCGAGGAGTCCTTGGCATCGCCTTCCTGGCCGTCGTCCTCATCAGCGCCTTGGGCTTCCTCGTCTACTCGTACCTCTCGGCGCAGAAGCGGCAGCTCGAATTTGCGGTGCTGCGCACAATGGGGCTCTCGCGGGGACAGATCCTGGGCCTGGTGTTCTTCGAGCAGGCGCTAGTTATCGGCATGGGCATGATCGCTGGCACGGCCATCGGCATCATGCTGAGCCGCATGATGATCCCCTTCGTGCAGCTTACGGAGCTGGGCGAGCGTGTCTTGCCGCCCTTCCTGATAACCATCGATTGGGGTGGCGTGACTCGGGTTTACGTCGTGATGCTGGCGGTCTTCCTGCTGGCCAGCAGCGTCACTGTCTGGTTCTTCGCGCGGCTGGCCATCCACCGCGCCCTGCGCATTGGCGAATAGCGAGGTGGCTATGGAGCAGAGGTCTAACGATAGCTACATCACCTGCGAAGACCTTATAAAGATATACAAGGTGGCCGACCTGGAGGTCGTGGCGTTGCGGGGACTAGACCTGCGAGTTACTCCGGGGGAGCTGGTGGCCATCGTGGGCGCCAGCGGCAGTGGCAAGAGCACCCTTCTGAACATCCTGGCAGGGCTGGACCTACCATCGGCGGGACGGGCCACCGTCGGCCAGCGCAACTTGCTGCGCATGACCAGAGGCCAGATGGTGAGCTACCGGCGCCGCGAGGTGGGCTTCATCTGGCAGCAGCCGGACCGCAACCTGACGCCCTACCTCAGCGCCTATGGCAACGTCGAGCTGCCGCTCATCGTCTACGGCTGGCCGCGCGGCAAGCGGCGGCAGCGCGTGCTGGAGATGCTATCGGCGATGGACCTGACGGAGCGCATGCACCACAAGCCGGCGATCCTCTCGGGCGGCGAGCAGCAACGCTTGGCCGTTGCCGTGGCCCTCGCCAACAACCCGCCGCTGCTCCTGGCCGACGAGCCCACCGGCGAGCTCGACAGCGCCAACGCCTCGATCATCCTCGACCTCTTCCGCTCGGTGCGCGACGCCTACGGCACGACGATAGTCATCGTCACACATGACACCACCATCTCCCGCAAGGTAGACCGCGTCATAGCCATCCGGGATGGCAAGACCAGCACCGAGACCTTCCGCCGCGTCAGCTTCGCCAGACCGGACGAAGCCCCGGAGGAGAGCCACGAAGAGTTCGTGGTCGTGGACACGGCGGGACGGTTGCAGGTGCCGCGTGTCTATCTGGAGAAGCTTAACATAAAGGAGCGGGCCAAGGTCTTCCTGGAGGACGACCACATCACCATCTATCCTGAAGAGCAAGGGAAGCAGCCATGAGCGAGTTGATAGTGCGCGTGGAGGGGCTGACGCGGGTGTTCCGGTCCGGCGGTCAGGACGTGCGGGCACTGCAAGATGTCAGTATCAACGTGCCCCACGGCGTGCTCTACGCCGTTATGGGGCGCTCCGGCTCGGGCAAGACGACCCTCCTGAACCTGATCGGCGGGTTGGACAGGCCGACGAAGGGCAGCATCTACTTCGAGGACGAGAAGCTGTCGGAGCTGCCGGAGGGGCGGCTGACGGAGCTGCGGCGGCACAAGATCGGCTTCGTCTTCCAGTCCTTCGGGCTGCTGCCCTTGCTCACCGCTTACGAGAACGTCGAGCTGCCGCTGCGCATCGGAAACGTGCCGGGGCGCGAGCGGGCCAGGCGCGCTCGCGAGGCCCTGGAGACGGTGGGTCTGGGGCCACGCATGCGCCATCGTCCTTACGAGCTATCGGGCGGCGAGCAGCAGCGGGTGGCCATCGCGCGGGCGCTCGTCAGCCGCCCCAGCCTCATCCTGGCCGATGAGCCAACCGGCGAGTTGGACACCGAGACCGGCGCCACGATCCTATCGCTCTTCCAGGAGATCGTGCGCCAGGAGAAGATAACCGTCCTGACCGCCACCCACGACCGCTCCATCCGCGACTACACGGCCTACATCCAGCGCCTCAGCGATGGCCGGCTGGTCGAGGATACGGAGGCCGTTGCAGAGGCCCAGATGGCAGCGCCGGAGCCGCCGCGCTCGCCCTTCGCCCGCCCCAGGGGGTAAGCGTGCCGCCGGAGCTTCGCCAGCGGGAGTTCCTGACGCTGGTGGCGCAGCTTCTACCCCAGCACCTTCCGGAACCCTTGCGCGCCTTCAACGGGCGCGTCGAGGGCGGCATGATGCTCAAGGTCTTCTACCATTCGCCCCGCATCCACTACGAGGTGCATCCCCTGCGTAAGACGGGCCGCATCGAGATCGGGCTGCACTTCGAGGCCGAGCGCGAGACCAGCTACAGGCTCCTCGCCCGCTTCGCCGAGTGTTTCGTGGAGGTGCAGGCCGCCCTGGGGCCGAGTGTGGAGCCTGAGGAGTGGACCAACTCATGGACGCGCCTGCATGAGACCTGGCCGCTAACGCGCCTGGACGATGCCCTGGCGCAGAAGGTGGCGGCTCGCCTGGGGCAGATGATCTCCGTGCTGCAGCCGATGCTGGAGTGTGCGAGAA
>JACQUE010000249.1 GCA_016210425.1 Chloroflexota bacterium
AGGTTGGCCAGCAGGACCGAGACGGCGAAGGCGGCGATGGCCGCCCAGAGCCACCACAGCGTCGGCTGGCGCTGCAGCAGCCAGTAGATGCCCTCGACGGCGCCCAGGCCGAGCAAGAAGCTGATCGCCCCGCCTTTTATGACATCGAAGAGCCAGCCGCCGAAGCTCTGCACCGATAGTCCGTAGCGGCGTGGCAGCACGTAGCCGCTGTAGATGGCGAGTGGACTCAGGAGGAGCCCGTAGCCAGCCATAAGCGCCGTCGTGTAGGCGGCGATGAGCGCAGGGCGTGGCAGATGCAGCGCGCCGCGTAGGTCGGCAGAGAGGCCCGCCAGCCAGAGGAGCAGCAGCGCCGCCAGCCCGATGCCCAGGTCGATGAAGAAGAGTCGCCGCGAGATGCGGGCGTACTCCCTGGCCTTGCGCTGGCGCTCGGGGTCAAGCTCCGCGTTGCCAGGCTGGGGCGCAGAAGCGTCTTTAGGCGCTTCCTCTTCCATAGCCGTTCCCTCTTCTGAGGGCGGAGCTGGCCGGCCTGGGAGCAAACCTAGGGTTGCCACGGGGCGCCGGTGCAGCGCTTGCCAGGATGAGCTTCGTCCGGTGGATGGAGAGGGGCCGCTCGCGGAAGCCGAGGGCCAGCGTGACCTGCTCCGGGCGGCCCGTGCCCTCGCTGTCGATGTGCAGTCGCATGCCCAGCGTGCCACGCTCTTCATCCCACTCGATAAACCAGATGTCGTCGATGAGAGGGCGCAGGTCGTACTCGCGCGGGCCGGTGTCGCGGTAGTGCTGCCAGGGCAGGCTCTCCAGTGCGAGCAGCGTCCGCAGGGCAAGCTGCGTCTCCGGAAGCGACTTCTCCGCCGTCACCACCACTTTGTACTCGGCGAGGCGCACCAGCGATTGCAGCGACGGCAGGGTAGGGACCACCTCGCGGGCGTCCAGGACCTTGATGCCCTGTGGTAGCTGGCGCTTGATGGCCGAGCTCAGCGTCGGCAGCGGCAGAGGCCGCTCCAGGTGGACGTCCATGAGCTCGGCATCGCTGGTCACGCCGACGGGCAGGGGCGCAGCGATGGAGAGGCGCGCATGGGGGGTGAAGCCCTCGGAGTAGGCCAAGGGAAGGCCCGCGCGCCGCAATGCTCTCTCCCAGAGGCGCATCATGTCAAGGTGCGAGAGATACTTCAGGCTTTCGCCGCGGCTGAAGGTGATCCTGATGCGCTGCACTGAGGCGCTCACTCCTTCTTAATCACGACCTTGCCGACCTTTACGCCCTGCATCTCGGTGACCGTGAGAAGCAGACCGTCATGCCGCACCTGCTCCCCCTCCGCCGGGATGTGCCCGAGAGCATACAGGATGAAGCCGGCCAGGGTCTCATAGTCGCCGGGGGGCAGATCCAGGTCGAGCTCTTCGTTGACGGCGTCGATGTGCATGCTGCCCTTGACCTGGACCGTGCTATCGTCGATGCGCTCGAACTCCTTGGGCGTCCTGGCCAGCTCGTCGCCGAGCTGCCCCACGATCTGCTCGACCAGCACCTCGAGGGTCACGATGCCCGCTGTGCCGCCGTACTCGTCCAGCACGATGGCCATCTGGTCGCCGCGCGAGCGCATCTCGTTGAGCAGGTCGCCGATGCGCTTGGTCTCCGGCACGTAGTAAGCGGGGCGCAGCAGGCCGTCGATGGACGAATCAGCATCCACCCGGCCCTCGCCGAGGGCCCGCAGCACGTCCTTGATGGAGAGGAAGCCCTGGATGTTGTCGATTTCGCCCACGTAGGCGGGAAAGCGCGAGTGCGAGGCGGTTTCGTAGACCTGGTAGAAATCGCGCAGGGTCGTGCCCTTCTCGACGGCCACGATCTGCGGCCGGGGGATCATCACCTCCGACACCTGGCGGTCGGCGAAGCGCAGCACCTTGTGCAGCATCTCGCGCTCCGACTCCTCGACCGTACCCTCCTCCTCGCCGATGTCTATGAGCATGCGCAGCTCCGCCTCTGTGACAAGCGGTGAGCGGTCCTCCTTCCAGCCGAATAGCCTCCGTACTAAGTTGGGCACGACGGCGAGGGCCGTCACCAAGTAGAGTAGGAGGCGCATCACTAGCTCGAGGGGCTGGGCGACGGCCAGGGCGTAACGCTCTCCCAGGTGGATCGCTAGGACCTTGGGCGTCATCTCGCCGAAGACGACGATGGCCACTGTAACCAGAATGGTCACGAGGATGAGGGTGCCTTCGCTGGCGCCTAGCAGCGAAAGCGCCATAGCGGTGGCCAGCGAAGAGGTAAGGATGATGAACATATTCTGGCCAAGGATGACCGTGGCGAAGAATTTGTCTCGCTGCTCCAGAATGCGTTGCACTGCTTGGGCCCGCTTGTTCCCCTCGTTGGCGAGATGCCTGATGCGATAGTGGTTTACCGACAGCAGCACGGCCTCCGAGCTGGTGAAGAACGCCACCAGGAAGACGCTGACTATCAGCACAATGATGTTAATGTACGTGTTTCCGCCACCAATGGGCAGGGTATCCATAAACTGCGATCACCGATCCTGGAGGGGAAGAATAGCGTGGGGAGCTTCAGCTTTCATACACGCGGCTTGTCCTCTCAGCAATCCATCTTAGCATTGCCCCCATAGCCTGTCAAAAACGGCAAGAGGGGTACCTCACACCCTGACCCCCTCCGCGTGCGGAAGGGGGTGACGAGTCGCCCCCGGCGCTGAGTCGGGGGTGAGGTTGGCGCTTGCCTGCGAGCGTTGATTGGCTCTTCGGGGTGTACTATAATGCGTGTGGTGATAGGGGCCCGTAGCTCAGCGGTAGAGCGGTCGGCTCATAACCGATTGGTCGCAGGTTCGA
>JACQUE010000252.1 GCA_016210425.1 Chloroflexota bacterium
CGCAGAGGCGACGGCTGGGGACCTGGCGGCAGCCGCCAGAAGAGACCTCTCTGACCCAACGCTCTACAGCTTCTCCGCCAACAACCTTCTGAAACGCGGACTGTGGCACCCGCAGCGGGACATCAACCTCCTGCGCACGCAGGTCTGGCCGGCGCTCTACGCCATGCTGGCGCTGCAGGAAGGCGATCCCATCCGCATCTGGGGACTGCGCAAGGAGGAGGCCATCGCGCTGCTGCCGGAGGATACGACGATGGGCAGGAGCTACCGGCGCTTCCACGAGGCGCTGCTGGACTACTACCCGGCGGAGACCTCGGTGGAGGCCGCGCTGCGCATCATCCAGCGGGGCGTATTGGCGCTGCGGCACGTGAAGGAGTGGTGGGAAGGCTTCTCGGGCCAAGAAAGGCTGTAGGGGCGGCTCGTGAGCCGCCCTGTTTGTAACCACAACCCCCTATTGTGGCCCCCCGAACGAAGTCGAGGGTTTGCTCATTATTTCCACAAACGCCCGTCTAAATGGCAGCCAGATTTCTCGCTGGCGCTCGAAATGACAGACTGGTCTCGGCTAGGGACAAAGGGGCCTCTTGTGCATCCCGATTAGACGGATGCTTAGGCTTCGGTCAGCACGACATTTAAGCTTTATCAGGCCAGGGGCACCCGCGCTTCGACTCTGTTATGCAAGCACACGTCTGAATACTGGAGGGATTCCTGGCTTGAGGGACTGCCGATCCCATCACGCAGCCACAACGTGCCTGAATAGGGGATACACGGCAAGATAGAACCTGGCAAGCTCGGGGACGAGGCGAAACAGAGGCGGTTTGCCCTTGGTCGGGTCCAGGTGCTGGAACACTGAGAACTCTGTATAGCGCACGCCTTCACGCCCTGCGAGGGCGGACCAGAGCCGCCTCGATTCAGTCACCGGGATCACGATGTCGTCCCGGTCATGCAAGAGGATGATGAGCGAGGCGCGGACATCCTCCAGGTAGTCGATGGGAGACAGAGTGGTCAGCCGCTCTTGCATGGCAACGGGCAATCGGCGCAAGGCATCCTCCGCCTCATCCGCATCCAGCTTCGTCAGTAGCTTATAGACGGCCCGCCCATCCTCGGACAGCTCGCGGCTATCCACATGCCCACCTTGATCCGCAGTCGCGATTCTCAAAAGCTCCGCTTCGCGCGGTTCGAGAAGGGCTGTCAGGGAACGGACGTAGACCTTGCGCGTCAGCGGATCGACTTGCCAGGATGCCCGCGCATCCGCAAGAGAACGCGTGCCGCTGGCGATATCCCGCGCCAGTGTCCACATGGAGGAGTAAGGGGCATATCCGGCGATGAAGGTAACGCGATCCCGGATGCGGGGACTGGTGGCGGCCATCAGGGCGAAGGATGCTCCCACGCACGTCCCAAGAAGGCCGGCCCTGGCAGGGTCAACGTCAGGTCGCTCGATCAGCCACTGATAAGCCGAGGCAATGGCCTCAATATCATCTGGGTCGAGGCGGAGGTCGCGCATCGCCGGCGACCAGTAGAGGAGTGCTGCAAAGCCAGAACGGGCCAGCGCGGCCCCCAGACGCGGCACCTGCGGATGGTCTGCCTCAAAGGGGACGGCACCCAGGCACACGACGAGGCCGGGATGAGGGCCGCCTGTCCCAGGACGATAAAGGTCGCCTTCGACCTCGCCATGGGGCGTCGGATACCGCGCGCGCTCGACTACGGGAGGCGCCGTCACCCAGTCTAGCGGCCTGGACGGCAGCATCGGGTAGAGTTTGAGGAAGAACACGGCCGCCTTCGCCGCCGCATGGATTGTCTGCACAGGACCCATGAAGACGCTCATGCTCAGCCTCATGCCAACGGACGCCTCACGCGTTCGACATGGCACCTCGGGCTATCGTCAGCGCAATCGGATGGTATCGTCGGCGAGAGATGCTTCACTTCGTTCAGCATGACATGGCGACGGCATCGCCTGAGCTTTTGTTCGAAGGCCGCCACGGTTCCTTTCGACAAGGCTCAAGGAACGTCTGATGCTTTTGGCTACGCCCCGTCCTCCCGCAGGCGCTTCGCCCTGACCTCCGCGTACCTGGCGAGGCCGTAGGCGGCGCGGGCCACCTCCTCCGGCGTGTCGAAGGCAGGGACGTTGTGGTTGTCCATTATGTCAAGGCCGGTAGGCGTCGTGCCGGGCCGCCAGGAGAGCGTCAATAGCGGCTTGCCGTAGCGCTCCGGGATCGTCGCCACGCGCTCGGCGGCGTCCACCAGGCCCTTGATGGCCTCGGCGCTCATGCCCTTCGTCGTCACAACGACGGTGGCGTTGGTGATGATGATGTCGATGCAGTCCAGCTTAGCCAGCGTCTCGACGATCTCCGTCGGCGCCAGGTAGCCTGGCCCGCCCAGGGTATCGACGGGGTTGCGCGGCGGCGGCGCGTGCGGCGGCAGCTCCTTCAGCAGCAGAGCCTGCGTCTCCGCGTCCAGCTCCGGCAGGTCCAGCCCCAGCCCGGCGCAGGCGTCCGCCATGGTGACGCACTGTCCGCCGCCCATAGCCACGATGCCCACCCGGTTGCCCTTGGGCAGCGGCTGCTTCGACAGCGCCTCGGCCATGGCGAAAGCATGGAACGACTCCTCGGCGCGGATGAGGCCCGCCTGGCGGCACATGGCATCGAAGACCTCGTCGTCGCCGGTAAGCGAGGCCGTGTGCGAGAGCGCCGCGCGGCTGCCGGCGTAGGTGCGTCCCGCCTTGTAGACGACGATAGGCTTGCGCTTCACCACCTCGCGCGCCACCTCGAAGAAGCGGCGGCCCTCGCGCAGGCCCTCGATGTAGAGGACGATGGCCTTCGTCTCGTCGTCGCGCACCAGGTACTCCAGGTACTCGTCGAAGGTGACGTCGGCCATGTTGCCGGTGTTGATGAAGCTGCGCAGGCCGTAGCCCTTGGCCATGGCGAGCTGCCCCAGGTAGGAGCCCATAGTGCCGCTCTGCGAGATGAAGGAGATGGGGCCGGAGCGCAGGTGCGAGTCGAAGCAGAGGCTGAGGCGGCCGGCGGAGCTGTAGATGCCCATGCAGTTGGGGCCCACGAAGCGGATGCCGGCCTCGCGGGCGATGCCCACGACCCGCTCTTGGAGCGCCCTGCCCTCGGCGCTCACCTCGGCGAAGCCCGACGAGATGACGACGGCGCCCTTGACGCCCTTGGCGGCGGCCTGCTCGAAGACGGAGGGCACCTGGGCCGCCGGCACCGCGACGACCATCATCTCAACGTCGCCGGGGATGTCGGCAAGGGTAGGGTAGGCCTCAAGACCCTGGACCTGCTCCTCCCGGATGTTCACGGGGTAGATGCGGCCTTGGAAGCCGGACTCAAGGGCCAGGCTGAGGACGCGCCCGCCCCACTTGCGCAGGTTGTTGGTGCTGCCGACGAAGGCCGCCGACTTCGGCCTGAAGATGTGGTCCAACCGCTGGACTATGTCATCCGCCATGCGCTGCGCCTCCTTCTTCTGAGGCAGATTCTAGCATATGGCATACGGTGAGGCCTATGGTTGCTGGCGGGGGAGGAGCGAAAGCGGATGTTGTAGGGGCGGTTCGCGAACCGCCCCTACAGGTTTCCTGCTTCCCATTCCTCTCGCAGCAAGCCAAAGTACACCCTATCCACTCGCTCCCCTCGTCTGACCAGTTGCTTCC
>JACQUE010000253.1 GCA_016210425.1 Chloroflexota bacterium
CCGCGGTCGCCGATGGCGATGAGGTTGCCATTATGCCTGCGATGTCCGGCGGTGCGCCGGTCGTCCCCTTCACCGAAGAGCAGATCTACCGCTACAGCCGCCATATCGTGATGCCGCAGGTGGGCGGCAAGGGCCAGCGCAAGCTGCTGAACGCCAAGGTGCTGCTGGTGGGCGCGGGCGGCCTCGGCTCTCCGACGGCCATGTACCTGGCCGCGGCCGGCGTCGGCACGCTGGGCATCGTCGACTTCGATGTCGTCGACATCACCAACCTGCAGCGCCAGATCCTGCACCACACCCACGACATCGGGCGACCCAAGGCCCAGTCCGCCGCCGAGACCATCGCCGACATCAACCCCGATGTGAATGTAGTCCAGCACCGGGAACGCATATGCTCGGACAACGCCCTGGAGATCATGCGCGACTACGACATCGTCGTCGACGGGACGGACAACGTCCCGACCCGCTACCTGGCCATCGACGCCTGTGTCCTCCTGGGCAAGCCCAACGTCCACGGCAGCATCTTCCTCTTCGAGGGGCAGGCGGCCGTCTTCAAGCCCGGCCAGGGCTGCTACCGCTGCCTCTACCCGACGCCGCCTCCCCCCGGCATGGTGCCTAGCTGCGCCGAGGCCGGCGTCCTGGGCGTGCTGCCGGGGATCATCGGGGTCATCCAGGCCATCGAGACCATCAAGATCATCCTGGGCCTCGGCGAGGCGCTTACGGGGCGACTGCTGCTGTTCGATGCCCTCAGCATGGACTTCCGGACGGTGAAGATCCGCCGCGACCCCAAGTGCCCCATCTGCGGCGATCATCCCACTATCCACGAGCTCATCGACTACGATGACTTCTGCGGCGTCCGTCCCCACGCCGTAGCTGAGGAGAGAGCCTAATGCCAGTCGAAGTACGCGTTACCGCCGTTCTCCAGCGAGTCGTCGGAGGGGCGCGCAGCGTTCCGGCCAAAGGCGCGACCGTCGGCGAGCTGTTGGACAACCTGGAGAAGCAGTACCCCGGCTTCAAGGCCCAGGTGACCACGGAGAGCGGCGAGCTGCATCGCTTCGTCAACATCTACATAAATGACGAGGACATCCGCTACCTCGGCGAGCTTTCTACGCCGGTCGCCGAGGGTGATGTCGTCTCGATCCTGCCCGCTCTCGCCGGGGGAGCCTGCGCCGGAAAGGCGGGCTAATGCGCTTTCGCGACATAGCCGAGGCCATCGGCCACACGCCGCTGGTCGAGATGGCCAATATCAGCCCCAAGAAGGACGTCCACATCTTCGCCAAGCTGGAGGGCCACAACCCCACCGGCAGTGTAAAGGACCGCATCGCCAAGTACATGCTGGATGAGGCTGAGGCCAGCGGCAAGCTGACCAAGGACCGCATCATCCTGGAGCCAACCAGCGGCAACACCGGCATCGCCATCGCCATGCTGGGGCACCGAAGCGGCTACCGCGTCAAAGTGGCCATGCCCGACAATGTCAGCGAGGAGCGGCGCCACCTGCTGGAGCTCTACGGCGCCGAGATCGTCCTCTCCGAGGGGCGTCTGGGCACCAACGGCACCATCGCCCTGGCCAAGGAGATGGCCGCCGCCGACCCCACCTACTTCATGCCCTACCAGTACGGCAACCCCGCCAACCCCCTGGCCCACTACGAGACCACCGGCCCCGAGATCATCGCCGACCTGCCCGACGTTGACGTCTTCATCGCCGGCATGGGCACGGGCGGCACGCTCATGGGCACCGGAAGGCGTCTCAAGGAGCACAACCGCAACGTCAAGGTCATCGCCGTGGAGCCCCATCCCGGCGAGCTCGTTCAGGGCCTGCGCAGCCTGGACGAGGGCTTCATCCCACCCATCGTCGACCTGCGCCTCCTGGACGGCAAGATGGTGGTGCGCAGCCACGACGCCTTCGTGGCCACCAAGATGCTCACCGAGCGCGAGGGCATCTTCGCCGGCATCTCCTCGGGCGCCGTCGTCCAGTGCGCCATCCGCGTCGCGCGGCGCATGGAGAAAGGTAACATCGTCGTGCTGCTGGCCGACGGCGGCTGGAAGTACCTCTCCACCGGCCTCTGGACCCGCAAGCTCGAGGAGATCGAGAAGGACATGGAAGACAAGCTCTGGTGGTAAGCGCCCCCGGCAGCAATCGTGCTCCTATTCCGCCCGCCGTTGGACGGATTCTTTTTATTGATGAAGCCTCCTTAGCTGAGTGGGGCAAGCCAAAAAGGAGACGTGGCGACAAACTGTCATGCTGAACGAAGTGAAGCATCTCGCCTGTTTAGCACTGGCTTTTCGCGTTTATAGGGCAAGACTCTTCACTGCGCTTGGAATCGATCATGTCCCATTGCAACGGCACACCACAAAGAATGAAAAACGTGTCACTCTGAGGCGCAGCCGAAGAGTCCGTCCCCCCGAACGAGTCGGATTCTTCAGACCGCCTTCTGCGGCCTTCAGAATGACACTTTGCTCGGCCTAGCGTCACAGCCGAACGACCTCTTGACCATATCCCCGAATGCGGTTATTATCAGGCTGTTGCGCTATGAGCATACTGGCCCGCAGCGGCGGAGGGTGGATTGTTGCCATTGGAGCATAGATTCGCGCAGGAGATGATCGCTCACGCGCGAGAGGATGCGCCCAACGAATGCTGCGGCATGCTGGCCGGCTCGGACGGTAAAGTGGCACAGGTCTACCGCACCGCCAACGCCTACCACAGCCCCCTGCGCTACTCCATCGACCCGCGCGAGATCCTGCGCGTGGCCAACGACATGTCCCAGAAGGGCTGGCGCGAGTTGGGCGTCTACCACTCCCATGTCTTCTCGGAGGCCTACCCGTCGCAGACCGACGTAAGCCTCGCTCTCCTCACCGGCTGGCTGGGCGCGGAGTTCTACTACTTCCTCGTCTCGCTCAAAGACCGCGCCAACCCGCAACTGCGCGCCTACACTATCGAGGTGGAGGACGAGGCCCCGCTGGGGCTGCTGCGGGAGCATCTGGCAAC
>JACQUE010000251.1 GCA_016210425.1 Chloroflexota bacterium
CATCCAGCGTCACATAGGAGTTCAGGGCCATGTTCTGCGACTTGAAGGGGGCGACGCGGAAGCCGTCCTGGCGGAAGATGCGGCAGAGTGCGGCCACGAGGATGCTCTTACCGACGTTAGAGGCCGTCCCCTGCACCATAAGCGTCCTAGCCCTCACGGAGCACCTCGTTGATGGCGGCGACAAGCCTGCGGCAGTCCGGCACAGAGCGGACGCCGATGCGGATGCAATCGGGCAAGCCAAAGGAGGAGCAATCGCGGACGCAGCAGCCGCGGCGCAAGAGGGCTGCGCGGAAGCGCGCCGCATCGCCGACCTGGGCAAGGAGGAAGTTGGTCTCCGCTGGGTAGACCTTGAGGCCCTGACTTATGATCTCTTGCGCCAGGTAGTGCTTTGCCTCCCGGATGCGCGCTAGCGATAGCGCCAGGTGCTCTCGGTCTGCTAGCGCCGCGATACCGCCTGCCTGGGCCGCTGCGCTCACGTTCCATGGAGGCTGCACGGTGCGCAAGGCGGCCATCGTCTCTTGGTCACCCACAGCGTAGCCTAGCCTTAAGCCGGCCAGCGCGTGGTCCTTGGTCATGGAGCGCAAGAGGAGCAGGCGACCGTCGACAGCCAGGTCAATGAGGCTATCGGCCGCCTCCACAAAGCCCACGAAGGCCTCGTCGACTACCAAGAGCGTCCGCTGGCAATGGGCCAGCAGCCGCTCAATCTCGGCGCGCCGTAGGTAGACGCCCGTCGGATTGTTGGGGTTGCAGAGGAAAAGAAGCCGAGGCTGATACAGGTCTAGCAGTCGGGCCGTCTCTTCAAGATCGAGGTAGAACTCCTGCGCTGCATCAGCCCTCAGCCAGTGCACGCGCGCGCCGCCAATCAGGCAGGCCCGCTCGTACTCGCCGAAGGTGGGACCAACGATGAGAACGGGATCGTTGGGGCTGAGATAGGCCTGGACGACCAGCCAGAGGAGCTCCACCGAGCCATTGGCGGGAAGAACGTTGGCGGGGGCAATACCCAGACCGGCAGCGATGACCTGGCGAAGGGCGGCATCATCGGGGTAAGAGGCGATGTCGGCCTTGGCAATAGCCTCGCGGACGGCTGGAGCTGGGCCAAAGGGATTCACGTTGGCGCTGAAATCGATGACATCGCCCGGCGCCAGAGCCATTGCCTCGGCCTCGCACTGCAACAGCACCCCGTGCGGGCAGGAGGATAAGCCCCGCAGGTGTGGCCTAGGCGAGATAGACGCCAAATGGCACCTCCACTGCGATGTAGAGTGCGATGGCCAGCACGACAGCCCTGCGCATCAGGCGTATGGCCCTGTCTATGGCGCTCGCCGCCGGTGCGGGAAGCCTCTCCCCGATGACGTAGTGCCCCACCTTCTCCAGTCTCACGCCGACGGCCCCGGCCATTGCAGCCATGCTCCAGCCCGCATTGGGGCTCTCAGTGATGGCATGCTCATGGTAGAGCAAGCGCCAAGCCCGGCCCAGGCAGCCTCCGGCGAGCGGAGCCGCCAGCACTATCAGCAGGCCGGTAAAGCGCGCGGGGATGAGGTTGGCCAGGTCATCCAGCCTGGCCGCCGCCTTGCCAAGGTATTCGTAATGGCCACGGTAGCCGATCATGGAGTCGAAAGTATTGAGCACGCGGTAGCCTAGGGCGCCGGGGACTCCCAGCAAGGCATAGAAAAACAGCGGAGCAACGAAGCTATCGTTTGTATTCTCCGCCAGTGATTCGACGGCAGCGGCGGCAACCAGACCGCTGCCGAGCTGAGAGGCATCGCGGCTCACAAGGCTGCGCAGCTCCCTTCGGGCGGCGCCCAGATCGCCGGCCATCAAAGGATCTCTCACCCTACGCGCTGCCCCTTCGAGGCCCCTTACGGCAAATGTCGTCTTCAACAGCAATCCGCCTACCAGGAGCCCGGCCCAGGGGCTCCAAGACGCGAGCAGCCGCAAGAGCAGCCATGCACCGACGCCGAAGATGGCAACGCTGGAGAATACCATCCCCCCTCCGTAGAGGAGCTGCCTGCCTGCTCCACGCTTGGGAGCAAGACGTTCCAGGGCTAGACCCAGCTTGCCCGCCCAGACGACGGGATGAATCGCCGGAGGCGGCTCGCCGAGGGCGAGGTCGACAGCCAGGCCAATAGCAAGCATGACTAATCCGTCAGCCCACAAATGCCACTACTCCCAGCATCGCTACCACCTCCGTGGCTTCGTTGATGGCACCGTATGTGTCGCCGGTCAGACCGCCCAGCCGTCCCAGGAAGTAACGCCCCATCAGCCAGGCGATTCCGCCGACGATCGCCATCACAATCAGGCCCCGCCAGCCCAGGAAGCCTCCGGCAATGGCGGCGGTGATAATAGTGGCTAGCAGCAGATGGAGCAAGGGCGCTCTATGCTGAAAAGGCGCGCCTTTCCCCTCGTGGCGGGCGTAAGGGAAGAGGGCGATGCCTATCACCATCGCCCAACGGCTCAAGGCCGGCATAACCGCAAGGCCGGCCAGGCGAGAGCCTTCAGGCAAGCCGTGTAGCGCCGCCAGCTTGAGGAGCAGCACCGAGAGGGCCCCTGCCACAGCGAAGCTCCCTGCATGGGGGTCGCGCATAATCGCCAGACGTCTCTCAGGGCCACCAGACGCGAAGACGCCGTCGCAGGCATCCATTAGACCGTCCATGTGCAAGGCCCCGGTCACAACCAGCAGGCTCACCACGAGGATCGCATCGACGGCCAGAAGCGGCAACACAAGGCGCAGGCCCGCGTCGATGCCTGCCAGCAGCAGACCGATGAGCAGCCCCACCAGCGGGAAGAAGGCCCGCGAGGCGGCCAGGTCCTCTGCAGCCAGTTGTCGCCGGATGAGCGGCGGAGCGACCGTTAGGAACTGTAGGGCTGTGAAGAAGCCCGTTACTGCCCGCATCTAGCCGGCGTGCTCCGGAGCTCCCGAGGTCTCCCGCCGCTCGCTGGCCTGCGCCACCTGGGCCTCGGCGAACGTAGCCATCTCGGTGAGGCATCTCACGGCAGCCTCAACGATGGAGATGCCAAGAGCGGCGCCCGTGCCCTCTCCCAGACGCAGGCTAAGGTCCAGCAGAGGCGTCAGACCCAGGTGCCGCAACGTCACCTGATGGCCGATCTCGACGGACTGGTGCGCGGCGATGAGGTACGGTTGAACGGCCGGGCAGAGGGCCCAGGCCAGAAGGGCCGCCGCACCAGAGATGAAGCCGTCAACTACCACGGGTATGCGATTGGCCGCGGCCGCCAGAATAAGCCCGGCCAGCCCGCCTATCTCCAGGCCGCCCACCTTGGCCAAGACGTCGAGGGGATCCCTTGGGTCCGGCTGGTTTACCGCCAGGGCTCGCTCGATGATCTGCACTTTATGTAGGAGCTGCTGGGGCCCTATGCCAGTGCCTCGGCCTGTAACGGCGTGAACGGGAGCTCCTGTAAGGGCCGCAACTATCGCACTGGAGGTGGTGGTGTTGGCGATGCCCATGTCGCCCGTCCCGATGATATCGATGCCGTTTCCCATCTCCGCTTCTAGGACCGCCACTCCAGCCTCCAGGGCCTCTAGAGCCTGGGATCTGGTCATGGCCGGGCCAACGGCCATGTTGCGGGTACCATCCGCCACCTTCGCCCGCACGAGCCCCGGCTGCTCTCCCACGTCGGCGGCCACCCCGATGTCTACGACTACCACTCGAGCGCCAACGTGAGCAGCCAGGACGTTGATGGCAGCCCCACGACGGAGGAAGTTGTAGACCATTTGGGCGGTCACTTCAGATGGATAGGCGCTCACGCCTTCGGCGGCAACGCCGTGGTCCGCCGCGAAAGTGAAGACCACCTTGCGGGAGAGACTTGGCAGCGGATTGCCCATGATTCCGGCGACCTGTGTCGCCAGATGCTCCAGCCTGCCCAGGCTCCCGCTGGGCTTGGTAAGCTCCTCCTGCCTGCCCCTGGCAGCCGCTATTGCCTCCTCGTCCAACGGTCGGACGCGCTTGATGGTCTCCTCTATGATAGACATTGGTCCCTCTCCTCGCTAACGGCCATCCGGCCAGAATAGTTTGCTCAGCAGCCTTATGCCCTCGGCGGTCCGGCTGCCGAACCAGACTGCTGATTCGCCCGGCACGATATGGATGCGCCCGCTTCGGGTCGCTGGGATGGTTTCCTGGCCGGTGAATTCGGCGATGTCCCGCCTTAGGAAGCGGTAAGGCTCATTTGGTAGCAGGATGATGTCGGGCGAGAGGTGGCATATCTCATCCATGTCGGTGGCGAAGTAGCGCTCCCGACGCTCGCAGAAGATGTTGCGCCCGCCGGAGACGCGGATGAGGTCGTGGATGTAGGTGTCCGCGCCGATGGACATGTATGGGTTTTTCCAGATGGCGCAGAAGACGCGGGGAGGCTCGCGGCCCGCCGCGCATGCCCGCGCCAGGGCCTGCTCCCGCTCGATGCTCCCGGCCAGCTCAGCGGCGGCCTTCTGCCTTCCTGTGAGAGCCCCCACATCTCGCACAAAAGAGATCGCTGCCTCAACGGTCCTAGGGAAGCAAACATAAACGGCGATGCCGGCTCCAGCCAACGCCTCCACATCCTCTCGTGAGTTCTCTTCGGCATTGGCGATGACGAGGTCCGGGCGAAGGCCTAGTATGCAAGGGACATCCAGATTCTTCACCCGGCCGACTTTAGGAAGGGCCTTTATCTTCTCGTGCGGGTGGATGCAGAAGTTCGTTACGCCCACGATCTCGTTTTCTAGGCCGAGGGCAAAGAGGGTTTCGGTTATACTGGGGACAAGGGAGACGATACGACCGGGAGGCGCGGCAAGCTCGATGGTACGGCCCAGGGCATCGGTGAAGATCAAGGCTGCTCCTCAGGTCAAGATGCCGAAGCTGACTGAGGAGCAGAAGGGGGCTTCTGCTGGGTTAACACCAACAAAAAAGCCCCGCGTCGAGCAAGACGGGGACTCAGCCCTGCCACCGCCTGTGCCCACGCCTCTCCTCGAAGGCTAGACAAGCGGCAAAGGCAGGCGATCTGGCTCCCGGCATATTGCCGGCTCACAGTTGCGGGACAGCGCCGGATTTACACCGGCTTCCCCTCACCTTTGCCAAACTGCACTAGATGTCGATGGCAACGTTAACAGTCGGAGGCATGGATGTCAAGAGCGCTGTGTAGATGGTCTACGATTATGTCAGTAGTTAACTGTTCAGGGAAAATGTCAGTATATGAAAGGACTGACGTTGACCCAGAAGGACCAAGAGCGGCTACAGGTGTTAAACAGTGTTCGGGAAA
>JACQUE010000265.1 GCA_016210425.1 Chloroflexota bacterium
GCCCAGGGGCGTTGGGACGCAGATGAAGATGGCGTCAGCCGCCGAGAGGGTGGCGTAATCGGTGCCGGCGCGGATCTTGCTGGCCTGAGTCTGCTGGCTCAGCTCCGCCGAGTCCACGTCCAGGACGTAGCTTTCGCCCTTGTTAATCCGGGCCACCTTGCCGACATCGAGGTCCACTCCTACCACAGTGAAGCCCTTCTGCGCGAAGGCCATCGCCAGCGGCAGCCCGACGTAGCCCAGGCCAACGATACCAACGGTCAGGTTTCGCCTTGCCCAATGCTCCTCAGCGCTCATGGAATGCCCCCACTTCTAGCCGATCTATTGCCCAGGTTTGGGAAGAGGATAGCACCCGTGAAGGAGTGGAGCAAGCGCCTGTACTCGTCGGCAGGTCGGTGACACGTCACCTCCTTTCTCTGGTGGATTGGCACGCGAACCGACCTTCCTTGACATCAAACTCCGGCCGATGCTATCCTGACAATTAGGAAACGCGCCATGAACGTCATGCGCTATACGGTTGTTGACAGGAGAGGCGCAGTGAGCTTCATCGCTCACTGCGATCTGTTTACGGCCCTCGTTGCGGCCTGCGCCCGAAACCCTCGGACCATCGGTGAGATGCTGGCTTCAGCGGACGAGTTCTTCCACGGCGTCGCCGACCGCATCCTCTGCGGCCTCGCCGTCTTCGATGAGTGGAACACGCCGGAGAATTGCGAGACCATCCATAAAGCGCTACGCTTCCTCCAACCTGAGGAGCAGCCAGTCTTCCGCGTTCTCGACGAGGTGACTCGCGAGGCGAGCCTGCAACCGGTTAAGGCCGGAGCGGTCATATTCAACCTGAACGCCAAGCGGATCGTCCAGCTTCAGAACGGGTACAAGGCCATCGGACGCAGCGGGCGGGGGCGCGTCTTTGACGGCCAGCGGTCAACCAGCTCGATTTACGTGTACCGTCTCCCCGCCGAATGGTCGATGGTCCCCTAGCCAGGGGCTGCTGAACTCTCCTCCTGCCTGGAGGAAACCATGCCCCTGCGGTTCTATGGTCGCGAGATACAAGCGTCCCTTGCGGGCGAGCCTAAAGTGCCCGTATCCTTCACCTTGGACGGGCGTGAGTACGTCATCGAGGAGATCCTGGAAGCGTGGCAAGACCACGGCTTCGGGCCCTCGGCAAGGTCCAGGCACAGGTGGTGGCAACGGCGCCACCGCAACTACTACCGCGTTAAGACCACGGACGGAGCCGTCTTCGAGATCTACCTCGACCGCGGCACCAAGCTAGAGCAGCGCGAGCGCTGGCGCTGGTTCCTGCACCGCCAGCTATCTTAGACCCAGCGAGGCGACTTGATGTGGCAGGGCAGGCCGCTCTGGGCCGAGATCGACCTGGACGCGATAGCGCACAACATCCGGGAGCTGAAGCGCCACATCGGTGAGCGCCCGGAGCTCCTGGCCGTCGTCAAGGCCAACAGCTATGGCCTGGGCGCCGTCGCCGTCTCACCGGTTGCCGTTGAGGCCGGCGCCACCCGACTGGGCGTCGCCTGCGTCGACGAAGGCATCCAGCTAAGACAAGCGGGCATCCAGACCCCTATCCTTATCCTGGGCTACACCCCAGCCTGGGAAGCGGACGCCATCGTCGCCCACGGGCTGACACCCACCGTCACCACGCTCGATCTCGCCAGGGCCTTGGCCCGTTTCTCGGAGGCGCGAGGCGTCGTGACGCCCGTCCACGTCAAGGTGGACACGGGCATGGGCCGCTTCGGCCTGCTGCCCGCCGACGTTGCCCCCTTCGCCGAGTCCGTGCGCGCGATGCAATCCTTGCGTCTTGAAGGCATCTACACCCACTTCGCATCAGCCGACGAGGCCGACAAAGCCTTCACAATGAGGCAGGCTAATCTCTTCCTGGCCACCGCCGAGGCCCTGCCCGACGTCCGCCTGCGCCACATGGCCAATAGCGCCACCGTGCTGGACTTGCCGGATCTGGCGCTGGATATGGCCCGCCCCGGCGTTAGCCTCTACGGCTGCTACCCATCGCGCCACGTCACGCGCAAGGTATCGTTGCGGCCCGCCCTCTCGCTAAAGAGCCGCGTCGCGCGCCTGACGCGCCTGGCCCCCGGCGACACCGTGAGCTACGGCCGCACCTGGAGCGCCGGGAGGGAGAGCATCATAGCCCTGGTGAGCTGCGGCTACGCCGACGGCCTCCCCCGCCTGCTCTCTAATCGGGGCCACGTCCTGATCGGCGGGCACCGCGTCCCTATCGTCGGCCGCATCTGCATGGACCTCCTCATGGCCGACGTGACGGACATGTCGGGCGTTCAGCTTGACCAAGAGGTCGTAATCATCGGCCGCCAGGGCGATGCGGAGATACCCGTTGAAGAGGTGGCCGAGCAGGCGGACACCGTCTCCTACGAGATAATCTGCCGCATCTCCGCGCGCGTCCCCAGGGTTTACGTGAGGGATGGGCGGGTAGTGCGTGTATCAACGCTGAACGGACAGTGGGAGCCAGCTCTGGAATAGACAAGGCTTAGGCACACGAAGCCGAGTCAATTCAGTGCCTCCTCTGACGAGGGGGCATCTTCTTTGTGAGAAGCAGAATATAACCTTGACGTAAGCGGCAGGTTAGACCTATACTAGCGTATCGTTTGGTCCAGGCACCTACGGGAGGCCACCATGACCACAGAAAATCGCTTCATGCAGATCGGAGAGGTGTCGGAGCGGACCGGGGTTACGCAGCGCACGTTGCGCTTCTACGAAGAGAAGGGGCTCCTCAATCCGCCGGCCCGCATGGAGGGTGGCTTCCGCCTCTACTCCGAAGACGATGTCCAGCGTGTAGAGCTCATCAGACAGCTCCAGAAGCTCCTTGGCTTCTCGCTTGCCGAGATCAAAGATATGGTGGAGGCCGAGGAGATAAAGACCCAGCTCCGCGCCGAATCGCGGGACAACAAGGCCAACGAGGCCAGGCAACGGCGCCTTCGCAAGGCCATCGAGGTCACGGAAAAGCAGGTCGAGATCATCGACAATAAGATCGAGCAGCTCTCCCAGATGCGTGTCCACTGGTGCACCAAGCTCGCCCGCTACCACGAGGTCCTGCGGCAGATCGAGGAATCGCTCTCAAGCGCCTCCCCCCTTCCTCCAAACTAGCCGTTTCAAACGAGGTACGGGGCCTTAGCAGTTTTTAACCGAGGGTAGACTTGGCAAGGGAAGACAACCTGAAGGTAGGCGATCTGAGCAGGCCGCTGGACGCGGCCTCTCCTGCTTTACCGAGGGCAGCCGTATATGGCCGTCCAGGCGTCCGCCAGATGTTCACCTCTCTCCAGAACCGCAACTACCGCTGGCTCTGGGCAGGCACGGTGATGTCCTTCATCGCCATGCAGATGCAGATGGTGGCCCGCGGTTACTTGGTCTATGAGATGACGGGCTCTGCTAAGGCCCTGGGTATGGTGACGATGGCCGCCGGCTTACCCATGGTCCTTGTCTCCCTGTTCGGCGGAGTGGCCGCCGACCGGATGGAGAAAAGAAACCTCCTCATGGCCGCCCAGGCGGCCATTGGCCTTGAGATCCTTGGTCTCGCCATACTTATCGCCACCGGCTACGTCCAGCTCTGGCATTTGATGGTGGGCAGCCTCATCGGCGGCATCGCCCAGTCCTTCAACATGCCGGCCCGCCAGGCGCTCGTCCCGGAGCTTGTCGGCGAAGAGCATCTCATGAATGCTGTGGCCCTCAACTCTGCCGGCATGAACCTTACGCGTGTCGCATCTCCTGCCATAGCTGGGGCCCTCATCGGCCCCATCGGTGTTTCCGGCGTCTATTTCGTCATGGTTGCCTTCTTCTTCATCACCGTCCTCACCCTGCTGATGCTACCTAAGATAGGAGTTTCCCCTTCCTATCAGAAAAGGGCGGTTTTGAGCGAGCTGGCTGACGGCTTGAGATATGCGCGGCAGCACCCCGTGATCAAGGGGCTGCTTATACTGGAGCTCGCCTTCGTGCCGATGGCGATGCAATTACAGTTGCTCCTGCCCGTTTTTGCCCTGAAAGTATTTGACATCGGCGCTTCCGGTTTGGGCCTGCTCTGGACCTTCGTAGGCATCGGCGGTCTGGCCGGCTCCCTAGGTGTTGCGTGGCTAGGTAATTTCAGGCGCAAAGGAGTCCTATTACTTTCGTCCGGCACCGTGTGGGGCGGGATGATGGTTATTTTCGCGCTGTTCTCCTTTCAAGGCATAGTTCCCGCGGCTCTGGCCTTCCTGCTCCTTGTTGGCCTTGCCAATATGTCCTTCTCCGCTACCAACAACACCATTCTCATGAGCAACGCCGATCCTGAGAAACGCGGGCGAGTGATGAGCATGTACATGGCGGGCTTCGGCTTCCAACCCCTCCTGGCCGTCCCGTCTGGGGCTATTGCCGACGCCGTTGGCGCTCCGGCCACCATCCTCGTCGTGGGAGCGCTTATGTGCGCGGCGGTTCTTTTTGTGGGGGCCACCCGCGTAGCCATACGAAACGCATAACATCTGGAGCGGCAAATGCCGGCAGACGAGCCAACGGCCGGAGCGAGCGCGGGAGTCCTCACCGGCAAGAAGCGAGGTTCCCTCGCGGCCGTCGGTAGGCTGCGGACCTTCCAGGCCCTCCAGCACCGGGACTATAGGTTCCTGTGGCTGGGGCAATGCGGCTACTCGATAGCCGTCTGGGGGGAAAGCATAGCCCGTGGCTGGCTGGTCTATGATATGACCGGTTCGGCCAGCGCCCTGGGCCTCGTGAGCATGCTGCGCAGTATCCCCATGCTGCTCCTCGGGTTACTGGCCGGTGTCGTCGCGGACCGCTTCGATAAGCGCAAGGTCCTCATGATCTGCCAGACGGCCACGATGCTCAACCTGCTGCTCCTCTCTATCCTCCTGATGACAGGCACGGTGCAGGTCTGGCACATCATGGTTACCACCTTCTTCATGGGCTGCTCTCTGGCCTTCATCATGCCCGCCCGCCAGTCACTCATACCGTTCCTCGTCGGCAAAGAGAACACGTCTAACGCCGTCGCGCTGAGCTCTGCCGCAATGAACGTCAACCGCATTATCGGGCCTTCACTGGCAGGCGCTCTCATCAAGCCCATCGGCACAGGCGGCGTCTATGTTTCCATAACGGCCGTCTACGTGTTCATCATCGCCACTACTATTATGATGCGGATACCGCC
>JACQUE010000261.1 GCA_016210425.1 Chloroflexota bacterium
CCGCACTGCTGCCCAGACCCTTGCCCACCGGGATGGCGTTGTCCTCGCAGATGGCGAGAGGCGGCATCGGCTGGCCGGTGGCCTCGAAGACGGCGGCGATGGCCCGCCTCACTAGGCCAGCGGAGAGCTGGCCCGCGCCCTCGCCGCGCACGGTGAAGCCTGGCCTATCGCTGCGCGACACCTGCATCGTGTTGAAGATGTCCAGCGCCAGGCCCAGCACGTCGAAGCCGGCACCCAGGTTGCCGCTGGTCGCCGGTACGCGTACGGTTACGGTATCCCGCGCCATGCTCTTACCCGTCGGCAGCCTCGGCTACTGTGACCGTTCCTTCCTTCATCATCCGCACCCCCTCTCGGCAGTAGCCGAGGGATAGCCACTCGCAGTCGGCGCACAGCTCGTCCACATCCTCGGGCGCGATGTTGGCCCTGATGCGCTCCATGACCTCGGCCCAGGTCAGGCTGTCTCCCGGCTCAAGGCCAAGTCGCTCCAGGATACGCCCGTCGTGCTCCCGCACCCGAGTCTCAGACTGCTCGTTCCTCTTCCGGCAACCACTCATAGCGAGGAAGGGGCAAGCCGTGCAAACGGCATCCGGTGCCGCCTTTATGTCGACCACTGCTTCCGAAGATCGGAGAGCATCCACTACACGCCACATATTCTCAACGAAAGGAGGCGAGTAGCCGTGCCCTCGAAAGCCCAGGATGCACAGGAAATGATGCCCGCGGAGGTCTATATTGCCCATACTGGAATCCCAATTTAGAGTATCCTGCTCGCAGGATACAACATATGCTGCTGAACTGGCAATTATAGCGAAGGGCGCGGCCAATGCTCCCCTCATTATGCTAGAATAGCCTTGGACCCTACGATCCGGGAAAATCGAATAGGGGTGGGGGGTATGCGCTATATGGTGAGACCCATGCGGCAAGAGGATGTGGTCCAGGTCTCGGTCATTGAGCGGGAGGCCTTCCCAACGCAGTGGCCGGCCACGTCGTTCGAGCGCGAGCTCCGCAACAAGATGGCCCACTACCTTGTGACCTACGAAGAGGATGACACCGAAGAGTCCTCTGCAGACAGAGGCGGTGGAGCCGAGGGAGAGCCCAACCAAAGCCAGGCGCAGTCCGGAGAAGACAAACTCCTGAGCCGTGTGCTGACCGGCGTGCGGCGGCTATTGAGCAGCGAGCAGACGGCCGCACAAGCTGTCGGCACGCAGAAGATCGTGGGCTTTGTGGGTTTCTGGCTGATGGCCGGCGAAGCCCACATCACAGCCATCGCGACTAAGGAGGAGTACCGACGGCGCGGCATCGGGGAGATGCTGCTTATGTCATGCGTTGAGCTGGCAACGCAGCTTAACGCCGATGCTGTCACCCTGGAGGTCCGGGTCTCCAACTCCGGCGCTCAGGCACTATATGAGAAGTACGGCTTCACCCGCACCGGCCGACGCACCGGCTACTACACCGACAATCATGAAGATGCCTTCATCATGACCACCGACCGTATCTCCTCTGCCTCCTACCAAACCACCCTCGCGATACTAAAGCGCAACTATCAGAAGCGCTGGGGAATAGCAGGAGAGCCGTAGCACCGATGGGCTTTTCCGATTTATAGCAGCCCTATGACAAGCAAAGAGGTTGTGTTATAATGAATAACCTGGCATAGTTGTAGTGGCTCCAAAACGAGCAACGAAAGGATAGATAACACCGTAACATGCTTCAGGACGAGGTAAAACAAGAGATCATCGGTCAATACCGCAAGCATGAGAAGGACACAGGTTCACCTGAGGTTCAGGTAGCGCTTCTAACCACCCGCATTAGAGAGCTCACGGAGCACCTCAAAGTCCACAAGCACGATTACCACTGCCAGCGAGGCCTCGCCAAGTTAGTGGGAAGGCGCAGGAGATTGCTTGCCTATCTCAATCGTGAGGACGTTGACCGTTACCGGGAGTTGATTGCCAGGCTAGGCCTGCGCAAGTAGCGAGAGGGAGGAGGGCTGCCCCCAGAAGCTAGACTGAGGAGGCAGCCCGAATTGTTGGAAGCCCCTGACGGTGCTTCTTTTGGTTGAGATAGTCATTACGGAGGTTCGCAATTCAGATGTCAAACAGTTCCCAAGTTTTTGAATCCCTCATAGGAGGGAGAAAGCTCCGCCTTGAGACGGGCAAACTGGCGGAGCAGGCTAACGCTGCCGTCACTGTCCAGTACGGGGAAACGGTGGTCCTGGTCACTACCTGCGCCAGCAAGGAGCCGCGCCAGGGCATCGACTTTCTGCCGCTGACAGTGGACTACGAGGAGAGGCTTTACGCGGCAGGTAAGATCCCCGGCGGATGGTTCAAGCGAGAGGGGCGCCCCAGCGAGGACGCGACCCTGGCCGCTCGCCTCACCGACCGCCCCCTGCGTCCCCTCTTCCCCAAAGGCCTGCGCAACGACATTCAGGTCGTAGCAACAGTTCTTTCCACGGATCGAGAGAACGACCCTGATATCCTCTCGATCATCGGCGCCTCCGCCGCGTTGGTAATATCCGACATACCCTTCACCAGCCCCGTCGCCGCAACCCGCATCGGTATGCTCGACGGCCACCTTGTTGTCAACCCCACCTTCACCGAGCGCAACGAGAGCGCCCTCGATCTGGTGGTTGCCGGCACGCGCGACGCCGTGATGATGGTGGAGGCAGGCGCCTCCGAGCTGCCGGAGGCAACCATGCTGGAGGCGATACGGCTGGCCCAGGAGACCAACCGCCAGATCGTCGAGATGCAGGAGCGGATGGTCGCCGAGCTTGGTAAGCCCAAGTTCGAGGCACCGAAGGTAGGCCCCTCCGATGAGGCCGTGAAGGCCGTCCAGACCGAGCTCGGCGGCAGGCTGGGGGAAGCTCTCTTCAGGAGCAACAAGGCCGAGCGCGTGGCGGCACTAGACGCACTGCGCAAGGAAGTGAAGGAGCGGCTACAAGAGACCTATCCGGCCACCGAGATAGAAGAGGCCTTTGAATCGATCCTGAAGAAGGAGATGAGGGCCCGCATCCTGGAGAGGGGCATCCGCGCCGACGGGCGGGGGCTCAAAGAGGTCCGCCCCATCTGGTGCGAGGTCGGCTCGCTGCCTCGTACGCACGGCTCGGGGCTCTTTAACCGTGGCCAGACCCAGGTGCTCACGATAGTAACGCTTGGCTCGCCGGGCGAGGAGCAGCGCTTCGACAGCATAACCCCGGAGGAGCACAAGCGCTTCCTGCACCACTACCACATGCCGCC
>JACQUE010000258.1 GCA_016210425.1 Chloroflexota bacterium
ACCATATATCTCGCTGCTCTGGAAGATGAAGCCCCGCCTTTTGCAGAGCGAAACTATGGTGTTCATGTCGACGCTGCTCAATGGTCTGCCCCGCCCTTTCTGGAAAGTGTAGTTAGAAATTACCAGTTATGGGCTTTGGTGTAAAGGGGCAGCCGGCGAGGGCTCACTGGCTGGTCCCCGAGGTTATGATCGGCAAATAGAGGGGTTGCGGGCCGACGGGAGGAGGAGGATTCGACAGACCGAGGCTCACTTCGTCCAGCCAGACAACGGCGTCGGCGCCTTCAAGGCTGAGTCGCAGTGTGGCTTCACCCCTGATAGAAGCGGCATCGATCCAGACATTATGCCAGACGTCATCGCCCACGATTGGAAAGCTCTTGTTAGCACTGCCGCTCGCCCCCGCGAGGCTCACCTTAAGCTCCCCCGGCTTGGAAGAGGCTGGCGAGCGATAGAAGAAGGACAGGGTTGGGAGCTGCATATCCGGCGAGATTGTTAGCTTTTGGCTCAAGGCGCCGGGTGCCCCGATATACGCCCCGTACTTGCCCGTATGACGAAAGCTCTTCTGAACGGCGTTGCCCTCTACCGTCCATCCGTTGAGCTTATCTTCGAAGCCGCCGTTGGCGACCGCCTCCTGCTTTGGCGGCAGAACGAAGTCGTAGCCCAGGCTCTCAGTGAGACCGATTGCCTTATAAGGGAGCTCCGTGAAGCCCTCTTTGCGCGCTGTGAAGTCATAGGTGCCTCGCGGGAAGACAAGCACCGAGTAGCGCCCATCCGCGCCGCTCTGGGCGACAGAGAGTCCATCGGCGGAAGCGACGGTGGCTCCGCGGAGCGGGTTGTCTCGGTTATCGCTGACGCGGCCAGACAGGTAAAGTGGGATTTTGGTAAGAGCATGGCCATCCGCCGGCGGATCGGGCTCCATGTCGCCCTGAGGGTCGCGACCTCGCGAGCGGAAGTAGTAGACCTCGCCCTCCTTCACCGGCACCGGATTTTCTGGTCCGAAAACCGCCGTTGCGGCTGACGTGTCGCTCAGCCAGCTCTTCCAGGAGCCCCCCTTGCCCTCGCGATATTCGATATCAAAGGTTACGGGGATGCCTGTGGCGTCCGTCTGAGACCAGGCGACGGTAAAGGAGCGGCCGGCAGCGAAGTCCGGCAGGGCTTCCACACGAGTTGCTATCTTGGCAGTCCCGGACTCGACAAGGATGTACGGCTCCCCACCGATGTCTGCTGTCCCGCTCACCTCATCGCGATAGGTAGTCGGCGGCAGGTCCACAACGTAGTAGTCGCCATCCGCCTTAAGGGTCCGCTTATCTCCGTTCTTAAACACCATCTGCGCGGACCCGGTAAGAGCCTTGATCCTCGCCGTCACCGGCTCAAAAGAGTTGTTCCAGACAACGGTCACTTTCCCATGCGGCGTTCCCGTCAGCGTGACCTGCTCCACTTGGCCCCTGCTTTCGTAGGTCGCTTGCTGGGGGTTGATCAGGTATCTGGCCGCAACCTGGTAGGCGTAGAAGGAGGGCCGCGGCCGCGAGTTGTTGCGGACGAGGCCATACCACTCTCGAGGGGGCATGACGTCATCATAGAACTGGAACATGAAGAGACGCTCAAGGTCGGCAGCGGCGGCGAGGGCGAAAGCCTGGATCACGAAGTCCGCCTGTTGCTCCATGGTGCCTCGCCAACGCGCAGGACAGAAGGGAGTCCCGTTCCCTGGCTCCGCGTCATCGCAAACGGGCACGTTAGCCTCGTTGACCCATATGCGCTTGTCGACCCCCAGTTTGCTGCGCACCAGGCCCTGCGTGCGGGTTGTCTCCTGGTAGATATCGTAGCTGCTGGCGTAGAGATGCACCGGAAGGGCATCGAAGTAGAAGCCTTTCTGGCGAGCAGGCGGATCGCTAGCCATTAGGTCGAGAAGCCTGGGTAGGAACTGGGCGTTCGTCCAGTACGCCAAGCCTCCCAGAAGGACGGTTGCATCTGGGTCGGCTGCCTTGGCAGCTAGATAGCCTACCTTCAGGAGCTGATAGTAGTCTTCGACGCTCCCAAGCCAGAACACCAGGAAATCCGGCTCGTTCCACATCTCCCAGACCTTGATCCTGTCTTTATAGCGGGAGACCGTGTTGTAGACGAAGTAGCCCCAGTAGTTATCGCGGTTGATGCTGCCGTCGGCCCGGAAGACGGGCTCGCCCAGGTTTCGGGGCGGCGATGAAGCGCCAGCCACCTCGTTGAGGGGCCGGACGCCTGGGGCTGGCCTCGGCGACGGCTTGTCCTCCACTCGCGAGAAGGGGGCAACAGCCGACCCGGCAGTGAAAGTCCAGCCCGGAGTGCCGAGAAGTATGGCCTCCACCTTCAGGCCGTGGGCTAGGTCGCGCTCTAAGGCTTCGTCTTCCGCACGGTAGTCGAACTGATCGAAGGTAGGCTCGATGAGGTGCCAGTACATAGGCCAGCGGTCCCAGCGGGCGCCGGAGGCGACGGCCTGCTGATAGCGGAACTCCGGGATGCTATAGCCCGCGCCGTTGATGAAGTCGATACCGTAGCGATCATCGACGAGGGACGAGGAGTCTTTGCGAGGCAGGAATGGCTTTGAGCCTGGAGACGTAGGGGGGATCAGCAAGACCGCGACAGCCAGGAGAAGAAGCCCCAGCCGGAGTCTCATCCGTTCCAGCTCCCAGCGAACTGCGCCTGGCTTTGGCTCAGACGGTCGCCCCCTTTTTCAATAAGCTTTCCCGGCCGCGCCCGCTCTAGCCAACGCGGCCGGGACTCATTACTTACTGCCCATTTACGATATGAACAGCGGGGCCATGACCA
>JACQUE010000257.1 GCA_016210425.1 Chloroflexota bacterium
CACGTCTCCACCAGCTCCAGCGCGCAGTCCTCCGTCCGCGCCGACGCGCCCAGGAACGATAGACCCATCTTGCGCCAGTCCATGCTGTGCTGCGCCGCCAATATCTCCACGAAGTGGTCGATGATGCGGCGCTTTGTCTCCGGCGGCTCGCCGGCGAAAGATGTCCGGGCCTCGATGCGCTCGCGGATGACGAAGGGCTCACCGAGCCACCGGGGATCGTCTTCATACCAGTAGTTCCTCGGCACGGGCACCGGCGAGCCCTCAAGCGCCTTGAAGATGCGATACTCCCGCTCCAGGCTCGATTCGCTGTCGCGAAAGCAGGTGCACTCACTGGCGCGGAGCGTCAGCGTCTTGGAGACCGGGGCCTCGCCGCGCCAGCTAACGTCGAAGAACCACTGCGAGCGCGAGGCGCCGCCGGTGGAGCGGACGACGTTGCTTACTCGGACGTCCTCCACCTCCGGCAGACGATAGGCCAGGTAAGCAGCCAGGACCTGGTCCAGCCGCGCGATGGTCTCCGGCTCCATGCTTACCTCTCAGCCTATGTTAGGATGCAGATGGGCTTCAAGAGCGGGCCGCGCCGCTGGGCATCAGGGTAGGCGTTCGAGTTGGTGCGCTCACCAGACTGAAATAGGCGAAGCCGTCGGCCTGGACCCAGCGCTCCCCGTAGGAGTTGGTGGGCATCGGGCCGGTGCTCGAGTAGTAAGACGAGGACTTGTCGCCGGCCAGCCACAGCTCGCGCTGCTTGGCCAGGTTCTTCGCCACCTGCTCCACGTCGTCGGTGTCCAGCTCGTAGACGGCCAGGAACGGGGAGGCATAGCCGATGCGTAGCTTGGCCAGCTCGTAGCGGGCGGCTCCCCGGAAGCCGGGCGTCTTGATGATGTCGGCGACGTGGCCGTCGTACCACTTGTTCATCGGCACGATGGGCACGCCCTTCGCCGGGCGGGTCATCGTCACCATGATCGCTTTGGCGGCTCCCTGCGGCGACTGGTCATTCTTGCCGACCTCGAAGGTCTTCCTGTAGTACCACAGGAAGTCCAATGGCACCAGACCACCCGGCGCCGGCGGGGTGGCCGGGGGCATGGGGATACGCCACGGGAAGGGCGTCGCGAGGTGCTTATTTAAGGCGGCGTCCGCGGCCTCGGCATCGTCATGGTCAAGCTGGTAGAGGGCCAGGTACGGGGGTATGTCGCCTGAGGTCGCCTTCGCCAGCTTGTAGCGGACGGTCTCGCGAAAGCCCGGCGTATGGAGGACATCCGGTATGTGGTTTCCAGTGTACCATTCATTGAACTCCGCCTCGCGGGCGGGGTCCTGCGGGTGACTGAAGACGACCATTAGGATATTCGCGAGCATCTCTTTCCCCTCCGTCAGCAAATTCCTGTTTTCAGCGCCGGCGCTCGCCACTCACCGCCGGCCGTGCAGAAATGAATGCAATAGTGGCTTGCAGCGATTCTAGCATCATTCCTCTGCGATTTCAAACATGCAGGATTTGAAAGGAACGGCCTTGGATCTTGCTGAAGATACAAACAACCCTTAGCGGAAGAGCAATGCCCAGCCGCTTGGAAAGGAGAGTCGCACCGAGGCCTTGGCCAATATGGAAAAGCTATCGGCCATCTGCTCTGAACATCGGCAAATTGTGATGCTAGAGAATCTTACTATTAGCTTAATAAAACAAAGCGGACGGGGAAGACAAGCTCCCATCCGCTCCTCTTTTGTGCCGGTTGGCGCCTAGCGCTAGGCCCGTCCTGGCCCGCCGCAGGGCGTCTCTGGAAGCCCCATCCCCGCAGCATTTCATTGCTGATCAGTTTGCGAAGCTTGGATTGCATATTATGTAAAATCATCATACAATGATTAGCTACCAGGCGGGATGAGGAGCCAAGAAACCCCACGTCGGCCCACAAGGGGGTACGGGCGGATAATGGCGGCAAGAAGGAACGAGCGAAAACACAGAACTCGCCAGGCGAAAGAGCTTCAGGCGCTTCCACCGCAAGAGTCTCAACCGTTCCCCATCGTCGGCATGGGCGACTCCGCCGGTGGCCTGGAGAGCTTTGACGCGCGGCGCTACTTCCAGACGCTGGTGGAACAGACTGACGCCAGCCTCGCCTACTTCGACACCGACTTCAACTTCGTCTGGGCCAACGCCGCCTACGCCAGAGCCACCGGCTACAGCGTAGGCCAGCTCGTCGGAAAGAACAACTTCGATCTCTTCCCTACCGAGGAAGGCAAGGCGGTGTTCCAACGGGTCATGGATAGCGGAGAGCCGGCGGCTCTTCACGACCGACCATTCGTCTTCCCCAATCAGCCACAGCAAGGCGTTACCTACTGGGACTGGACGCTCATCCCCACGAAGGATGGCGCCGGCCACGTCGTGGGGCTGCTGCTCCACTGCGTGGACATCACCGAGCGCAAGCGGGCTGAGGACGAGCGAGAGCGGCTCCTGGGGCAGTTGCAGACGGCAGGCGCCGCTATCCGGCGGGAGCGGGATCTGTTGAAGATAACCATGGATAACACCCGAACCTGCCTCGTCTTCCTCGACCGGGATTTCAACTTCCTCAGGGTGAACAAGGCTTACGAGGAGACCTGCGGCCGAAGCGAGGCAGAGTTTATAGGTCACAACCACTTCGAGTTCTACCCCCATGCGGATAACCAGGCCATATTCGAACGAGTGAGAGATACCGGGGAACCCGCGGAGTTCCGCGCCAAGCCCTTCGATTTCCCGGACGACCCTGGGAGGGGCACC
The DNA here is from genome assembly GCA_016210425.1 of Chloroflexota bacterium. Lineage (GTDB taxonomy): Bacteria > Chloroflexota > Dehalococcoidia > JACQUE01 > JACQUE01 > JACQUE01. Next base: position 2,738 of record JACQUE010000257.1, read on the forward strand.
ACCTACTGGGACTGGACCCTGACCCCGATAAAGAGCGCCCTTGGGCAGGTCGAAGCGCTCGTCTTCTCGCTCATGGACGTGACCGACCGCATTCGCTGGGAGACGGTCTTGGCTGAGAGCGAGGAGAAGTACCGCCGGATCGTGGAGACGGCCACCGAGGGCATCTGGCTGACGGATGCCGAGGGGAAGGTCTTTTTCTGCAACTCCAAGCTCGCCGAGATGCTGGGCCGGACGCAGGAGGAGGTCCTGGGCAGGCACGCCTTAGCCTTCCTGTACCCGGAGGATAGGGTCGCGGCGGCGGCTCGACTTGAGCAACGCATAGCCACGCGCTCCATGCAGCACTTCGAAGCCCGCATGCGCCGGCGGGATGGGTCGGAGCAGTTCGTCCTTCTGTCCATCACGCCGCTCTTTGACGAGAGGGGCGCCTATTCAGGGTCGCTGTCGATGGTCACCGACATAACCGAGCGCAAGCAAGCCGAAGAGGTGCTGCGCGAGAGCGAGGAGCGCTTCCGATTGCTGGCCGAGCGCTCCCCGGATGCGGTCTACCGCCTGCGCCTCGTCCCCAGACAGGAGATAGAGTACCTGAGCCCGGCCTGCGCAACCCTTTCCGGCTACAGCCTGGAGGAGCTATACGAGAGCGATGGGACCCGCTGGGAGCTGATACATCCGGAGGACCGCCCGATCATCGAGGCATTAATACACGACCCTAGTCATTTCACAAAACCATTTACCGTCCGCTGGCTCCGGAAGGATGGGAGCGTCATCTGGGTGGAGATCGTAGCAACGCCTATTTACGATGAAGACCGCGAGGTCGTGGGCATCCAAGGCACGGCCAGGGACGTCACCGAGCGCAAGCAGGCGGAGGAGCGGCTGGAGCGGCTGCACACGGACTTCCTGGGCATAGTGAGCCATGAGCTGCGGACTCCTTTAACGGCCATCAAGGGCGCCGCGTCAATCGGCCTGGAAAGGAAGATGCCGCTGGACTCCTACGAGACACAGGAGCTCTTCGGGATCGTCAACGAGCAGGCGGGGCAGCTAGCGGGCCTGGTCAACAATCTGCTGGACATGAGCCGCATCGAGGCCGGCAGATTCTCCATAGCGCCGGCGCCGATGAACCTGGGGGATGCCCTCGCGGAAGCCGACTCCCTGTTCCTGCGCACCGGCGGGCGAAACCAGGTCATCTCCAGGCTGCCCGAGGACCTGCCCCGGGTCCAGGCGGACCGGGTAAGGATCGTCCAGGTCCTGACGAATCTCCTGACCAACGCCGGCAAGTTCTCGCCGACATCGGCCCCCATCACCGTCTCGGCCGACCATGATGGCTTGCAGGTCACGGTGCATATCACTGACCAGGGGCGAGGCATCCCAAAAGAGAAGATGGGCGACCTGTTCAAGCGGTTCTCGCAGGTGCATGAGGGCTCGTCGCAGGACCTGGGGGCCGGTCTTGGCCTGGCCATCTGTAAGGGCATTGTCGAGTCACACGGCGGACGCATCTGGGCCGAGAGCGCAGGCGAGGGACAGGGCTCCACGTTCAGCTTTACCTTGCCGGTTGCGACAGGGAGCGGCGCCACCGCTTTTGCGGTGGCGCCGCCACGGCGGGCCAGCCGGCGGGATGATACAAGGCGCATCCTGGCTCTGGACGATGACCCCCATATGCTCCGCTACCTTCACCTCTGCTTGGCCGAA
>JACQUE010000254.1 GCA_016210425.1 Chloroflexota bacterium
AATTACGGCGCTGCCGGCACTTCCAGGGCGGTGACGATGAGGCGGTGGGTGTAGACCAGGTCGGGGACGCAGGTGATGAGGGTGAGAGTGGGTCGCGGCGTGGGGTCCATGACGTCGGTGCGCGTCGGCTTGACGACCTCCTTCTTTACTACCTGGTATAGGTGACGGCCCGCGTCAGTGTAGACGGTTATCTCATCCTCAAGCTTTATATTGGGCAGGTTCTTGAAGACCTCGCCCTCATTGCTTACGGGGCTGCTGATGTGGCCCGACATCACCACGTTGCCGGGAGCGCCGGGGTTGGCAGTCGTTTTGTAGTGGCCCACGGCGCGGTTGGCCGTCTCCCAGACCAGCTCCCCATCCTTGATCTTCGTCCCCAGCTCAACCACGGGAGAGTCTACGCCGATGCTGGGGATGACGATGCGGGTGGCCAGGTGGCCGGTGGGCACCGGCGTCGCCTGCAGTGTCGCTTGGGCGGCGGCCATCGTCGGTATGGGCAGTACACGCGATAGCTCCTGGGTCTCCAGGTCCCAGTTGTCTGCTTGGGTTGCGCTGGGTGCCTGAGTCGAAGTGGCCTCGGGTGCCAGGAGGGCCGCCTGCGCCTCCGCCGAGAGCTCCTTATTCAGGTCCTGGAGCTTGGAACGCGTGTACAGAGAATAGCCAAAGTAGGCTCCCACTATGGCTAGGAGCAAAAAGCCCAGCACCACAAGCGTGGTGCCCAGGCGGTGGAGGAATCTGGAGGGGGAAGTCTTCTTGCCCAAGGTCGCCATCAGTCAATCCAAGTCTTGTCTCTATTGCCATTTTAACATCCCGCGCAGGGTATCGCTGCCCCTTTAGCTGAGACACCGCTTGACGCGGCATTTCTCCGCCGCCATGATGGCGTCGATCTGCCGGATGGTCTCGTCCAGCTCGCCGCCCCTGTTGATCACGATATAGTCGAAGGCAGCGATCTCCTTCATCTCAGCGTAGGCCTTGCCCAGCCGCAGCTTGAGTTGCGCCGGCGATTCCGTCTGGCGCTGGTTAAGGCGCTTGATGAGTTCCTCGTAGGAGGGAGCGGTGATGAAGATGAGGACGGCATCGGGCATGGCCCTGCGGATGGAGGCCGCTCCCTGGATATCGGTCCGCACGATAACATCGATACCCTGGGCCAATGCCTCATCCACCTGGGCCCTGGGGACGCCGTAATACTGGTCGTAGACCTTAGCCCATTCGAGGAGCTCATCCCCGGCCATCATTGCCTCGAACTCCTGCCGGGTCTTGAAATAGTAGTCGATGCCATCGACTTCTAAGGGGCGCTTGGCGCGGGTGGTTGTGGTGACTGTGAAGTGGAGGGGGCGTCCGAGGGCTTTCATTCTAGCGAGGACCGCGTCTTTCCCTGCTCCCGATGGCCCGGAGAGGACGACCAGGAGGGGCCGCGACGCGGACGGCAGGGGCCATGGGCACTGCTCGCTACTCACTCTCCTCCTCTAGTGGTCCGACGCCGCCCAGCCCTCGCTTGGCGGCCAGCCTGCCAGCGATAGTCCGTGGCTCTACGGCTGCCAGGACGATCTGGCCGCCATCCATCACCAGCACCGCCTTGGTCCGGCGCCCCCGCGTCGCGTCGATGAAGAGACCCTCGTGCTTCTTGGCCTCGTCCACTAACCGCTTAATCGGCTCCGAGCGCGGCGAGCCCGGTGAGACGATGGCAATAAGCCGGTTGACTGCCACGAAATTGCCGAACCCGATGTGGACCAGCTCTGTACTCATAATAATCGCCGACAGGTCACGCTTTTTCAGCGAGCTTTCGTAGGTAGACCCTTTGCAAGCCGCTGCATCTCGTCCCAGAAGACGGGGTAAGAGATGCTCGCGGACTCCGCTCCCGTGATAATAGTCTCGCCCCTGGCCACAAGCCCGGCCACACCCAGTGTCATCGCCAGGCGATGGTCGCCGACACTGTCGCACCTGGTCCCCTGTAGAGGGGTGCCGCCGTGGACGATGATTCCGTCGGGCAACTCCTCCGCCTTCGCTCCGAGGCGGCTCAAGAGAGCCACCGTGTTGCTGATGCGGTCCGACTCCTTGACGCGCAGCTCGGAGGCGTCGCGGAAGACGGTGGTGCCGCGGGCGGCCGTCGCTGCCAGGGCCAGCACGGGGATCTCATCGATGAGGCGGGGCACCATAGCGCCACCCACTTCGATGGCCCGCAGCTCGCTGGAGCGGACACGCAGGTTGGCCACAGGCTCTCCACCCAGCTCGCGCACGTCCTCAATGCTCAGGTCGGCCCCCATCTCGCGCAGCGCATCCACGACGCCCGTGCGGCTGGGGTTCATGCCCACGTTTCTAATGATGATCTCGGCATCGGGGTGCACGGCGGCGGCCACCAGCCAATAGGCGGCGGCGCTGATGTCGCCCGGCACGGCGATGTCGCAGGCTTGGAGCGGCTGGTCGCTGGGCTGAATAGTTATGCGGGTCCCCTGGCAGGTCAAACGGGCTCCCATTGCCTCTAGGAGGCGCTCGGTGTGGTCGCGGGTCGGCGCCGGCTCCTCCACCAGTGTCGGGCCGCCGGCGTAGAGGCCTGCAATGAGGAGGCAGGATTTAACCTGAGCGCTGGCTACCGGCAGCTTGTGCTCCATACCCTGCAGGTTGCCTCCGCGAATGGCCAACGGCGCCAGCCTGTCCCCCTGCCGCCCCCATATCTGCGCGCCGGCTGCTCGCAACGGTTGGACGATGCGGTCCATGGGGCGCGAGCGCAGAGAGGCATCGCCGGTGATGATGGAGAGGAAGGGCTGGGCGGCCAGGAGTCCGGCCAGGAGGCGCATGGTCGTGCCGCTGTTGCCGGCATCCAGGACCTCCGAAGGCTCCAGCAGGCCCTGGCCGCCGACACCCGCGATGCTGAGGGAAAGGCCGCCCGGCTCCTCCGCGACATCGATGGCTGCGCCTAGTGCGCGCAGGCAGCGGACGGTGGAGAGGCAGTCCTCGCCGGTGGAGAAGTTGGTGACGCGGGCCTCGCCCTCGGCAATGGCGTTGAAGATGGCGGCCCGATGCGATATGGATTTGTCGCCCGGAGGTATGATCTCCCCGCGCAGCCTGGCTACCTGAGCGACGGCGCGCTCCATCTACTACCCCCTCTAGCGCTTAGGCTCGGGCTCTGGCTCCCCCCGCTGGGACTCCTGCCAGCGCTTGAGCACCTGCTCGCCGCGCTTGGTCAGGCTCTCACCGAAGAAGAGAGTGGACGCCAGCTCGCTGGCCTTCGGTACCTCGACCTTGATGGCCTCTTGCGGCGGCGCCTGCGCCTCCTCGATCCACCTCTGGCGGGCCTCCCAGGCGCGGGCGAGGCTGTCCTGCAGCTCCTTTCCATCAGTGTTGGAGAGCAGGTCTCTGTACTTTTGCAGCGACTCGATAAGCTGGTCGATCCAGTGCGATATACTCTCGCCGTTAGTGAGGCAGATGCCCAGGCTCATGACGGGATCGCCCGAGGCAAGGCGTGTCGTGTCCCGGAAGCCGGTGGCGGCCAGCCGCGACATCTCCCGCCAGTTGCGGGCGCCACTGACGGCGTCCACCAGGGCAACGGATGCCACCAGAGGCAGGTGGCTGACGGCGGCCACCATGCCGTCATGCTCGCGGGCGTCGACGAAGAAGGGGCGAGCCCCCACTAGGTCGACGAGGCCCAGGATGGAGCGCATCGCTGTCTCTGTGGCATTTATGGACGGGACGATGTTGTAGACGCAGCCTCGGAAGAGGTTCGCATCGGCGGCGTCGGGCCCCGACTCCTCCTTGCCGGCCATGGGATGCCCACCCACGAAGCTTACCGATTCCGGCAGGAACTCACGCGCCCAGGCCATCACCTCAGACTTGGTGGAGCCGGTGTCGGTTACGATGCAGCCTTCAGGCAGGTGCGGCGCTATCTGGGATAGGACCTCGCGGATCGCCAGGACGGGCGTGGCGATAATGACCAGGCTCGCGCCCTGCACAGCCCTCTCCAGGCGGCCCTCAACCCTGTCCACGGCGCGCCGCTTGTGCGCCCGCGAGGCGTTGTTGGAGTTGATATCGTTGCCGACGAGCTCTATGTTGGAGAGGTTAGCCTGCTTCAGCGCCAGCCCCAGGGAGGCGCCGATGAGGCCAAGACCCACTATAGTAATCTTCTGCACTTTTTCTCCTCCTGTCGGAGTCATTCCAATCGTTTGGTGGCTAACTGGCCTCATCCGCCCGCTGCAGGGCGATGAGGAGTGGGTCGGCAGCCTTCG
>JACQUE010000266.1 GCA_016210425.1 Chloroflexota bacterium
CCCCAGAGAACCCGCGCACATCTCCACGCCGGGCGTGGTGATGTGGACGTGCCCCTGGAGGTGGCTGCCGATCTGGCGCAGGGTAGCCAGGTCCTCCTTTGGGAAGAACCCAGCCTCGGCGAGGGCGGCATACATGGCGGGCGCGGCGTGGCCCTTGCTCAGGATGAAGCGGTCGCGACCCTCCCAGCGGGGGTTGCGAGGGTCATAGCGCATAACGTGAAAGTAGAGAGCAGTGATGATATCCGTGGCCGAAAGGGAGCCGCCGGGGTGGCCGGAGTTTGCCTTGAAGATCATCGTCACGATGTCGCGCCGGAGCCGCCTAGCCGTCGCCTCCAGCTCGGACAGGGACATTGCCTGCCCGCTGGACGACAAAGCCTCGGTATCTAATGTGTTGCCCGAGGCCACGCGCTGTGCGGAAGATGTTGTAATATTACATCCTACATTCGGCGAAGTCATTCGTCCCCCTTTAGTGAAGTCATTATATAGTATCGAAAAAGGTTATGTCTATACTTTGTGCTCTTCCGGTAGGGAGCCCAAGGAAGGTCGAGAATGCAAGAATTCCCTAGTTTGACGTGTAAGGGATACGATGGTAGAATAGTAACTGAAGAGAGGCACTAACAGGGATCGCAAAGGTCATACGCTTGTGTTTTAAAAACTGATCCCCGGGCAAGGTGGCCGAGAATGATCAGAAAAAGAAAGGGCCTTCCGGATTGGCGGGAGGCTTTTATATCTGTCCAGAGGCTCCGGAGATGCAAAGGAGGACAGGATGATGCAGAGGGTACGGCGGATACTAGCGAGCCTTCTCGGCGCGGGCAGGGGCGATGACTCGTTGGAGGGTTACTACCTCAGGGTGCTGCGCCACGACGGTGTAGCCCCCACGAAGGACCAGGCGCAAGATGACTTCGAGCGATCGGCGGTGGGAGTCCTGGGCTGGCAGTCTATCTCCGCGCATGTGGAGGCCAGACGGGACGCGGTGAGGCCCTACAGGAGATAGAGACTGATAGTAAGGGCGCCCAGCTCCGCGGGGAACAGTCTGACGCTATTATCACTGAGGTCATCGGTTCAGGTTAGACTGAAGCGGGGAAGGAGGCACCCGAAATGATGGAGAAGCTTCGGAGTTTGTTGTTCGGCATCCTCGCTCCCAGCGAAGTCGCCGACTCTCTGGAACGCTACTATATAAGGGTGCTGCGGCACGATGGCGTTGCCCCAACGCACGACCAGGCCTGCGAGGACTTCGAGCGGTCCCAGGGTGAGCTTGTCGGATGGAGATTCCTGGAGGGGCACGGCGTACACGGCCGAGACGCAGTCAGGCCATACAAGGTCAGGTCCAGGAAATAGACGGGATCGACGTTAGGCGCTGACGAGGGAGAGCTATCTCTTTGCGGTCGCGACGAGGAGCAATGCCGCGACGCTCTTCGCATCGCAGATCTGGCCGGAGGCGATGAGGTTAGGAACTTCCTGCAGCGGCACCATCACCAGTTCTATCGACTCATCCTCCTCGGCCTCCGGCCGGCCCGGCACTAGGTCGGTCGCCAGGAAGAGGTGGAGGTACTCCTGGCAGAAGCCGGGCGCGCTGTAGATCCCACCGATCCTCTCGATCTTCCCGGCGCTGTAGCCGGTCTCCTCTTTCAACTCGCGGGCAGCCGCCGCCTCTGGGCTCTCGCCTGGTTCGATGCCCCCAGCCGGTATCTCCAGCAACTGCCGCTCCACCGGCTTCCGGTACTGCCGCACCATAATCGCATTGCTCCGAGCATCCAGGGGCACTATGGCTACTGCCTCAGAATGCTCAACGATCTCGCGCTGCGTGGTACGGCCGTCGGGAAGCCGGACTGTGTCAACCCGCAGGCCGACGACGCGGCCGCTGTAGATGCGCCGGCTGTTCAGCGTCTCTTCCGGCGTCAAGCCGGGTCCTCAGGGTTAAGCTCCAGGACCACAGCGACCTCATCGCAGCCGGGGTATTTAGGGCAGCGGTAGCACTCGCTCCACACCTTGAGCGGCAATGTCATCACATCCACCTCACGGAACCCCAGCTTGAGGAAGAACGCGGGCTTGCGGGCGAGGGCGAAGACGGTGGGGATGCCCAGCTCTCGCGCCTCTTTCAGGCAGGCTTTGGCCAACTGCGTCCCGATGCCGCTCCCCTGCCGCGACTCGTCCACGGCCAGCGACTTGATCTCGGCCAGGTCCGACCAGTTCACGTGCAGGGCCGCGCAGCCGACGAGCTCCCCCTCCTGGCGGGCGACGAAGAAGTCGCGGATGGTTTCGTAGATCTCGGCAAGGGGGCGCGGCAACATATCGCCGGTCTCGGCGAAGTGATTGACCAGCTTGTGCATAAGAGGAGCGTCGTCGATCCGGGCTTTCTCTATTTTGGTCATTGTCCTTGTCACAACGCGGCCGTTCCCGCGGTATTAAGCTGCTTGTACTCCTGCGCCAAGCGCAGCATCTCCTGGGCGCTCTTGCGCGCGGCGTCGGTGTGGTGGCCCAGCAGCCGAGCCATCTCCTCGATCCGCTGCTCCGGCGAAAGCGCCGTCGCTTCCACTATCGCCCTGCCTCCGGTCTCATGTTTAGTGATGGCGATGTGAGAGTCGGCGAAGCAGGCAAGCTGCGGCAGATGGCTTATGCAGACGACCTGGCGCTGTCCAGCAAGATAGGCCATCCGCTCGCCCACGCGCCGCGCCGTTACGCCTCCGAGCCCGGCGTCCACCTCATCGAAGACGAGGGTACCCGTTGCGTCGGCCTGATGCAGCACGCACTTCAGGGCCAGCATCAGGCGGGAGGTCTCGCCGCCGCTGGCCACCTTGACCAGAGGCCGGAGGGGCTCTCCGGAGTTCATCGACACCATAAACTCTACGCGATCGACCCCCCCGGCGTCAAAGGCGAGGGGCGCATCAGCAATGGTGGTCACCACCACTCCGTCGGTGGCGGGCGTCTGCGTGAGATCGACGGCGAAGCGTCCTCCCTGCAGGTCCAGGTGCGCCATCTCCGCCTCGATGGCGCGGGCCAGGCCCTCGGCGCGCAGCCTGCGCTGGGCCGAGAGCTCCCCCGCCAACACGCCGATCTGCCCCAGTAGCTCCCGCTCGCGGGCCGCCAACGCGCCGGAGCGCTCCTCCGCGTGGCTCATCTCCTCCAGCTCGGCGGCTGCCCTCTCGCCGAAGGCCAGGACCTCCTTGATGGTCGCGCCGTACTTGCGCTTGAGCCTGTGAATAAGCTCCAGGCGCTCTTCAACAGCCCGCAGGCGCGTCGGGTCGAACTCGACGGCCTCGTGGTAGGAGCGCAGGCTCGCCGCTAGGTCGGCGAGCTCCAGGGCCAGGCCGGCGGCCCGCTCTTGTTCAGGCTTTAGGCGTGGGTCCAGCCGGCCAAGGTCGCGCAGGAGGCCGGCAAGCTGCTCCACCTGTTCAAGGAGGGCGGCATCGCCGGCTCCCTCCTGGATGGCGCTGAAGGCGGCATAGGAGAGGCGGGCCCGCTCCTCGGCGTTGCCCAGGAGCTTGTGCTCGGAATTGAGCTCCTCCTCTTCGCCGGGGCGCAGCGCGGCGCCGGCGATCTCCTGGGATTCGTGGCGCAGCAGGTCGCTGCGGCGGGCCAACTCCCGCTCATCTCGCACCAGGGCATCCATCTCGCGGCGGACGGCGCGCAGCTCGCCCACCAGCTTGGCCAGCTCCGCCCGGCGTTCTAAGAGCCCGGCGTAGCTGTCCAGGTAATCGATGTGCCGGCTCTGCTTCAAGAGCGAGAGGTGTTCGCCCTGGCCGTGGATGTCCACCAGGTGCTCCCCTACCTCGCGGAGGGCGCTGAGGACGACGGGACGACCGTTGATGCGGGCGGCGCCGCGGCCAGAGCGGTTGATCTCGCGGCTGAGTATGAGAGCGCCGTCCTCAGCCTCGATGGCCAGAGTTTCAAGGAGTTCGGTCAGTGACGTCACGAGCGCTGCTTCTGATGGCTGGAGCAGGAAGACGCCCTCGACGCGGGCCGAGTCGCGCCCGGTACGCACCAGATCGCCGTCGGCGCGGCCACCCAGGAGGGCGGCTAGGGCATCGACGATGATGCTCTTGCCGGCGCCGGTCTCGCCGGTTATGACGTTGAAGGCAGGGGAAAAAGGCAGGCTGAGCCGGTCGATGATGGCGAAATCGGTTATGTGGAGCTCGCTCAGCAAGTGTAAATCCTTCCGGGTGAAGGATCTCAGCGGGATCGATCTTCCGGGTTCGGAGAGGAGCCGCTATCAGGGTAGCCGTTGGCCCTGGCGGTGTACCCTAGCTTGGCCACGAGGGTGGCGTAGAAGTAGGTGCGTGGCCTGATGCGCAGGAAGCGGGCGACATGGGGGCTGCGCTTGACCAGGACGGTGTCGCCGTTGGCGAGGCGCAAGTCTAGCTGGCCGTCGACGCTCATAATCGCTTCATTGTCCGTGCCCACAACGAGGGAGACGCTCACCTCGGGAGGGAGCACCAGCGAGTTGGGCAGGCCCATGTGGGGCGCGACCGGCTTGAGGATGAGGCTCTGGGCCGTCGGGTGCATGATCGGGCCGCCGGCGGCCAGGTTATAAGCCGTGCTGCCGGTAGCGGTTGAGATGATAACGCCGTCGGCGCGGTAGGTGGCCAGGTATTGGCCATCGATGTGGACGCTTACATAGACGGGGCGGGCCGGCGACGCCCGGCTCACCGTGACCTCGTTCAGCCCGTGGTGTATTGGCAGGCCAGGCCTCCCCTCACCGCCGGACAGCACCGTCGCCTGCACCATCGTGCGCTCCTCGATCCAGCCGGCGCCGGCGAGGACCTCCGGCAGCTTTGCCACAGCC
>JACQUE010000259.1 GCA_016210425.1 Chloroflexota bacterium
AAGCCGAAGTCACGGGGCATGGCCCGCCACTGGTGCTGGTACCGGGCGGGCTTACCGGTTGGATAAGCTGGGAGCCGCATGCGAAGCACCTCTCCAACACAAGGACTGTTGTCCGCGCTCAGCTCCTCAGCGTTCAGTATGGCCTGGAGGACCGTCCGCTACCGCCGGACTACTCGACGAAAACGGAGAGCCGGGCACTGGCAGAGACGCTTGACGAACTGGGACTCACATCTAATCTGGATATCGCCGCATGGTCTTACGGAGCCCTTGTCGCCCTAGATTATGCGCTCGACCACCAGGACCGGGTCCGTACACTGACACTGATCGAGCCACCTGCCTTTTGGGTGCTAAAGGCATCCGGAGGACTCGATGCGGAAGCCCAGGAGGTTGCCGAGACTTTAGGAAGCTTCGGCGGCGACATCTCCGAAGACGACCTGGAGCGCTTCGCCTGTGCGGTAGGCCTCTGCCGTCCAGGGCAATCACCTAGGGCTTTGCCGCAGTGGCCCGTCTGGATGCGGCATCGCCGGTCTCTACGCAACTGCAGCGCACCTTTGACGCATGCGGACGACCCCGCCCGCCTGCGCGCCTTCCAACATCCCGTGCTCTTGGTGAAAGGCACGGGCTCTGCCCAGTTCTTGCACCAGTCGATAGATGCCCTTGCCGCCCTGCTTCCACAGGGCCGGGTCATCGAGATGCCTGGAGGGCATGCGCCGCATATCGTGTCTATGGATCGTTTCTTGGAGCAGTTGACGTCATTCCTCTCGCTTGAAGCTAAGGCCGCTTAGCCATGAGGAACGCCACGTTGATCACCTGTCGGCAGACCAAAAGACTTGGAATAAACCGCGAGGCAGAACTGTTGGAAACCATAGTAGGCAAGGTTAACTCATTCGCGTAGGGGGAGGAAAGCCATGGCGTATTATGTCGTTGAGTCAAAGCATGATGACAAAGAGTGTCTCAAAGCACTGGACGAGTTCGCCGAGAAGGGCAGGGAGCTTCTCAAGCAGTGCTATTTTGGCTGCATGATGGGCGACCACCGGAGCTGGGCGGTTCTCGACAAGGGCAGCGAGGAAGAGGTCCGCAGGTTAATCCCTGAGACCCTGCGCAACGACACGAAGGTCATCTCTGTGGGGAAGTTCACGGAGGAGCAGATCAGAGGGTTCCACAAGGCTGCATAGGCGGACCCGCATAGCCGCCAAAAAGGGGGCCGGCCGATCGGAATGGCCCCCTTTCTTCTTGCCCTCAATGTTACCTGCCTGAGAACGCCCGGGAGAACTGCCTCGTCATATCCAGGTACTTGTTTTGGTACGAGACACTGGGCTCCACCTGTGTCCCCTCCACCCACTCATTGAAACTGTTTAGGTATATCCAGTCGGGGTTACTTTCCATCGCCTTCTGGAAGGTCTGCTGGTAGAAGAGGCCGTCCTGGCGGTCCCTCTTGAACGCTGCTGCGGGGTCGCGCAGGTCCGGTCGCCCCACGGTCCGCGTGTCATCCCAGCCCGGCGTCATGGTCGCCACCCAGAGCTTCGGCGCGCCTAGCCTCGCCGCCCACTGCCGCACCTGGCTGCCCCAGCGCGGGAGTTTCACATAGTCATCCGGGTAGTCCCTGTGGGTTATCTTCATGACGTACAGGCCATCGAACACTGCCAGGTACGACGGGTCCAGCCCCTCCGCTATCCAGACCTGCCCCCCGTTAGGGTCCACCTGAGCCCTTATGCCACGCCACGCTCCGATGGGATCGGAACCCCCTCCTGGAACACGGGGCATATCCGCAAAGAAAACGACCGGCTTCCCTCCGAGGCGCAGGTAGTTAGGGTGGCTGCCGTAGGTCGAGACAACGTAGCGCAAAGCATCGACTAGAGAGGCCTGGCTCTTGCCCTTGTAGAAGCTCGTCTGGAATGCGATAGTCGAGCGGAAAGAGGTGCCGCCGGAGGCAGCCAGCAGCTTCGCAAAGTTGCGGTCTGTCCTCTCGCCAGGGGCTAACCAGGCGCTGGCGAAGCCGTCGATGCCGGCCCACCGCGCCTGGGCCACGTGCCTAGCGATGGCCCCCGGGTCGTCCGAGCTGTAGGGCGTGACCGGGGCATCGGAGGTTATCCCCTGCGCCCACGTATCCACGTCGAACCAGGGATAGTAGCCCGCTATCACCAGCCTTTCCACATCGGAGGTCAGGACAGGCAACGGAGGCGGCGGCGCGGGCGTCGGTGTCGGCGGGGGCGGAGGTGGTGGTGTAGGCGGAGTGGGAGCGGGCGTCGCCGTCGGAAGGGGCGTGTTTGTGGGTCTGGGGGTCGGCGTCTGGGTAGGGGGAACAGGCGTCGGAGTAGCCGTCGGGTCCGGCGTGGCCGTGGCCGATGGCGTCGGTGTGGGCGTATCCGTCGGATCGGGGGTCGGCGACACCACCGAGAGCATGGCGACGACGTTCTCCGGCGTGATCGCCAGAGGCGCTTCAGCCGGCCTTAGCTTGGCCTTGCCGCAGCCGGCGAGGGCTGCCGCCAGGGCCACGATCGCCAGAATCGTTGCCAGCTTCAAGGTCGCCCGCTTCCTGCCGCCACCTCCTACACAGCCCCTTGCCCGATAGTCCATCTCCTTAGCTCCATTCCCGGCCCGGGTTAGTCCGCGCTCTGTAAGCAAAGCTACACTCGCGGCGCAGCCCTGATAAGAGCACCCATCAGACAATAAACATCTCGAAAAATATAACGCTCCTACGCGCCCAAGGTTTAGGCTCGCTATAAGATTGGGCATAGTCTGATGAGGCATAAGGTCACAGCCTAAGCTGTCGTTAGTACGAAAATGTGGGACGGGGTACCTAAATGTCATGCTAAGCCGAAGGCGAAGCATCTGGCTTCTCTGGCGTGGACGTGCTGGTTAACGGGGCCAGACCCTTCACTACGTTCAAGGGTAACAACGTTTTTCATCTCCCGTGGCGTCCCACTGCAATGCGACATGTCCGATTCCGAAGCCGCAGACGGGGAATCTTGCCTTTTGGAGCAAGTCCCCCTCGCAGTCAATCGTTATTATCGGCAGCCCAGAATACAAAGCGACGCCCCGAGCAATCGCTCGGAGCGTCACTAAAACTAGGGCTGTCGGCTGCTACTTCGCGGGCTTGAACCTGGGCATGGCAACCTCGTCGTTCACGTCCTCGAAGACAACCTCCACCGGCATCCCGATCTTGACGTCGTCCGCAGGGATATCAACGACGTTGCTCATCATGAACGGTCCCTCGGCCAGCTCGATTATCGAGACGTTGTAGGGGATCTCGCCCTCGAAGGATGGGTGATAGAGCTGATGCATCGTGATGAAAGTGAAGACCTTCCCTTTGCCGCTGGCCTGTACCCACTCCATTTTAGGGCTACTGCACTTATTGCAGTCGGTGGCCGGGAAGTAGTAGGCGCCACAGTTCTGGCACTTTTGCAGCGTGAACTCGTGGCGTTTGGCTGCCTCCCAGAAGGCCTGCGTCTCCGGCTCGATCAGCGGCAGTGGCTTCTTAGGCTTCGCTTGTACCATGCCTGGTTTACCTCCTCAAAATTGCGGTTGTGTGACAGTACTGCATGGAGCCGGTGCCGGTCCCACCGTGGCCGGACGCCAGGGCAATCTCGGCGCCCTTCACCTGGGTGGCGCCGCCATCCCCGCGGAGCTGGATGACAGCCTCGGCGAACGGAGTGAAGCCCTGGTTGTAGCCCCAGGAGAGGTTGCCGCCGCCCGTGTTCATCGGGATCTTGCCGTCGATCTTGGTGTTGCCCGCGGCGAAGAAGGCTCCACCCTCGCCCTTCTTGCACCAGCCGTAGCCTTCCGTCTCCAGAAGGACGGTGATGGTGAAACAGTCGTAGAGCTCCGCCACGTCGATGTCGTCCAGCGTTATACCCGCAGTCTTGAAGGCTGCCTCCTTGGAGGGAGCCACGTCCAGGGTAGTGTACTGGTCCTTGTTCCAGCCTGGACGCACCTGGTGTCCCAGGCCGACGCCCATCACGTAGACCGGCGGGCGCAGCAGGTTCTTGGCGCGCTCGGCGCTGGTGACGATGAAGGCGATGCCGCCGTCGGAGACGAGGCAGAAGTCGAGGAAGCGCAGCGGGTCGGCGATCATCCTGGAGACCTGGTGGTCCTCAAGGGTGATCTTACGGCTGTACATCTGCGATTCCGGGCGCTGGTTAGCGTAGTCGCGCTGGGTGACGGCGATGGCTCCAAGTTCGAGGCTCGTTGTGCCGTACTCGTGCATATGGCGTCGGGCGGCCAGGGCGTGGTCGGGGCCTGGGCCGAACATGCCATAGGAAGCAGCGGTGCTCCTTACCTCTCCCCCTCCCGCAGGGGCGCCCACGAGCCTGCGCTCCGAGAGCCAGTTGCTGGCGTAGGAGCAGACGACGCAGGAGGCCGCTCCGGACTCGATAGCGCCGATGGCGCTGATAAGGCTGGAGATAGCCGTGCCGCCGCCTGTGTTCAGGCTCCACAGGAACTTGGGCGCTAGGCCGACCATGCGGGGCACATCGCCGCCGGTGCCCCCCATCATGCCGCCAGGCTGGTAGACGTAGCCGTCGATCTCTTCCTTCTTCAGGCCAGAATCGGCGATGGCCTTCAGAATGGCCTCGGCACGGATGCCGTTTTCGGTCATGCCGGGCAGCCGGCCCTGCTTGGTGATGCCAAGGCCGACAATGGCATACCTATCCTTGATGCTCATGTACATCCTCCCTTCTCAATGAATGATCGAAAGGCCCAATTCTCTCGGCAATCCTCGGATGATTACCGTCCTTTCCATGTAGGGGTCCTCTTCTCGCGGAAGGCCGTCGCCCCCTCCTTGGCGTCCTCCGAGTTGAATACCACGTCCATCAGCGGCCGCCCGATGGCCATGGCATACTCGATGGGCACCTCCATACCCTGCTTGACGATCTGTTTGGCGGCCTGCACGCCCAGCGGCCCGTTGGCGGCGATGATCTGCGCAGTCTCGATGGCCGCCTCCATGAGCTGCTCCTTCGGCACAACCTTAGTCACTAGCCCGATACGCCAGGCCTCCTGGGCGTCGATGGGCTCGCCGGTAAGGCACATCCACATGGCGATGCCCGGCCCGATGGTACGGGGCATGGTGTAGACGCCGGAACCGGGGATTAGGCCACGCTTGACCTCGGGCAGGGCGAACTTCACGTGGTCGGCGGCGATGCGGATGTCGCAGGAGAGCGCCCTCTCGCAGCCTCCGCCATACGCAAGGCCATTCACGGCAGCAATGGTCGGCTTCCAGTGTACTATCGGCGGCCTAGCCGCGCCCCGCCGCTGCTCCCCACGAGCCGCCCGCTCGGCGAAGTCGATGAGGTCCATGCCCGCCGAGAACGACCGGTCGCCCGCGCCAGTGTAGATGGCGACGCGCATGTTGGGGTCGTTGGCGAAGTCGCTCTCGATCTCATACATGCGCTCGCCCGTCTCGACGCTGATGGCGTTGAGCCGCTCAGGCCGGTTCAGGGTAATGACGCAGTAGTTCTCCCTCTTCTCGTAGAGGATGATATCCGGACCCGTTAGTGGCATGCTATCGCTCCTTTCCTTTGCTTATCCATCCAGAGGCCAGGGCAGGAGCCCCAGGCCAGGGTGGCGGAGAGAAGGCACAAAATATGGGCGGAGGCGACGCTGGCGAAGCTCCCTTCGCCGTCGGCGATACCCCTACCCAGAGCTTGGAGCCCTCTCAGCCTTCCTCACTCAGCCACGCCCTTAGCCTCTCGCGGGCATCCTGCGGATAGCCGCCTCGCCCCAAAAAAGCGGCAAAGGGCATCCGAGGAAGCGGCACCTGACGGAAATGACAGCCCGATTCTAGTGCCATTTCCACATTTTGTCAACAACAGTCTCACAATAGGTGTCACCTTAAACATCTTTGCCTCTCCAGATGCGGCTCTTCCAGGCGGGGGTGAAGGACAGCGCCAGCAGGAGCAACACCAGGCCAAGGCTGAAGAAGCTGACCAGGACTCCGCGCTTGTACGAGTTCGGCGCGTAGGTAAAATCGACGGTGTGTTCCCCGCCCGGCACGAAAACGGCGCGGAAGAGGTGGTCGGCGCGAAGCATCGGTGCGGGCGCACCATCAACGCGCACGCTCCAGCCGGGGAAGTTGGTGTCGGTCAGGACCAGGATGCCGGGCGAGGCCATCCTCGCCCACACCAGAACGCGCTCCGGCTTGTTAGACATTATCTCCACGTCGTCGCGAGCTCCTTCGCCGCTACCTAGCGCCTGCACCGCCTCCCGTGCCGCCGGCGTATCCTCCAGGACCGCCTGGCGCTGCAGGTCACCCTTCATGCGGGCGAAGGTCTCCTCCATCGTTGGCGCCAGCGATGCCTGATGCACAACGAAGGCTCGGGACAGATAATCCAGGTTCTCGTAGACCTTCAGGTCTCCGCTCTGCACCAGGCGCAGCCTCTGGTCCAGCATCACGCTGTCAAACGCCGTGGGGCTGCCCGCCGCCAGCGCCGGCCCATCGATGAGGCTCATCGCGCGCAGGTAAAGCCGACCCGAAGGCATCAGATACTCCACCTCTATCCTCACCGGCTTGAGCGGCTCCTTCAAATCCAGCCGTCCGTAGTAGTTCACGCCGGAGGGCCCCTCTTTCCAGGCCGTCGCCACACGCGGCCTGCCGTGCTGCGCCTTGCCGGCCGGGTAGTCGCCCTCGGCGGTCTCCACACCGGCCCGCAGGAGGAGGCTCTCGATGCGGCCATCCTTGCCGGCAACGGTCACTCTGGCTACCGGCGTCCCGTCAGGGACCTGCGTTGCTCCCTCCAGGAAGGAGATCGCGCCGATGGCTGTCGTGGATACCTGGGGAAGATCGTCCAGTCTGACAGGGCTGCCGGGTGATGCAACCGCAGTCGTCCCCAGGTCATAGTATACGTTGTCGATCCAGACATCCCGTCGCTTGTCCATCAGCACGTATTTCACGCTGAGGGCGCCGAGCAGTCGGGCATCGGGGATTGCTCGAAGCTGGTTACGCAATAGGGCGTCGGCCTGGTTGGGTATGGGAGGGCCGGGGGGCGCCTGCCTATCGCTGCTGCTATCAAGGATCGGGCGCTTGAACTCGACGTAGGCCCGCAGTGGTAGGATCCCGCCATCGTAGCCATCGATCGTCGGGATGCGATAGGCGACGGAGAGGTTAGGGGCCAGCATCTCCCGGTACTTCATGCCGACCAGCATCTCGTTGATGCGCTCCGGCCGCAGCCGCCCGCGATATACCTCCAGCAGCTTGCGCTTGTCCCCAGCATCGTATGCAGAATCGACAATGCTCAGGACCCTGAAGTCGCTCCTATCGCCGAGGAGATAGGTAAGGGCGGGACGCGGCGACGTATAGGCCTCAGCGGGCACCGACTTAAAGGCTTCGAGCTGGCGCCTGGCGAAGAAGAGCTCCACGGCCACCATAGGGATCAGCAAGACGGGGGCCCATTGTCTGCCCTTCGGCCAAGCTGTTGCCACCAGCAAGAGCACGAGGAATCCGGCGCCCGCGCCGCCCGCCCA
>JACQUE010000260.1 GCA_016210425.1 Chloroflexota bacterium
CAGGATAGCCCCGACGATGACCTCGAACGGCGTCTCGCCCGGCCACCAGTGCTGAGGGCCATAGCACTTGTAGAGGATATCGAATATCTGGAGCAGGCGGTCTCGCGTAGGCAGGAACCTCTATACCTTGTGGACCCAGTCGGGCATGCGCGCGTCCGGCACGGAGTCATGATAAGGTAGATACGGCTTCAGGTCCAGCACAGGCGTGCCGTCGATGGCGTCTAGGCCAAGCACCGTCAGCGTCGTGCCGCGCCGCTCCAGCAGTGGGACGACGGTGGCGCCGATGGGGTTGGGGCGGTACTGGGTGCGCGTTGCGAAGACGCCCAGCAGCGGCAGGTCCTCGCGGCCCCTCGGGTGCAGCTTCGTCGTTGCACGGCGCTCGGGCGACACTTTGTGGATCCAGAATAGCACCAGGATGTGAGAGTAGCCTTCGATGCCGTCTAACTGCTCGACCAAACTGTCTCTGAGTACGATGCGAGACGTCACACTATCCCAGCCGTCAGGCTGCGGGTCCTTAACGCCGTTCCTGACGACGCCGATTGGCTCCATGGCCACCGGCTCAAGGCTCTCGACCGATGCCTCTTCCTCCTGCTTCCTGCGCCACCACATGGCCACCTCCCAGAACGATTGGCGGGCCCTTCTCGAAAGAGAATCGGACCCGCCGCGCTCATCGGCGTCCTGACTGGTGTCCCTACTGCCTGCCCCCTACTGCCATTGCCTGCATGGCCTGGCGGGCCCTGTCTATGGAGCCCTCGAAGTCAACCAAGGGCAGCACCTCTATCTCTGAGAAGGGCGCCAGAGGGAACTCCGCCATCACCCCATCCAACTCCTCCAGGGAGTTGACGTTAGCGATGCCCGCCCCTCCCGGGATTCCGGCAAAGCTCCATATCTGCTCGATATGGTCCGCGTGGCGGTCGCGCCAGCTACCCATCGCGTCCATAAGCGCTGTCGCCGACTGCGGAGGGAGCGGATGCCTCATCTTCGTTATGACAAGAAACCTCATCTTGCCTCTCCTTTCCACGACCCACACTACCACCTACCACGGGATTGGCGATTGCGGCTATCTCGGTCTTGAGATGATATCCCTACAGGGAAATCATAAGGGCAGCTTCGGACCCTGTCAACGCCGAGGCACGGCAGCTATCAGTGACGGCGCTCCCAACGAGTCTTCTTGAGAAGCTTGCGATGCTTCTTCTTGTTCATCTTCTTGCGGCGCTTCTTGACGACAGAGCTCATGCAACCTCCTTAATAGCCGCTACTGCCTAGAGATGGATGGGCAGCGGCCCAGCTAGTCTTATCTCATCCAGGGCGATGGTGCAGCCGTATGCGTGTACCTCGACTCCGGCGCCTGCGGCTTCCCGCAGCATCCCACCGAAAAACGAGTCTGCCCCATCGTTAGGGGCGAAGCAGCGGGCATCGGCCCTCTGAATTACGAAGACCACAGCCGCCCGATAGTCAACGGCTTTGGCGGCCATCAGCGAGCGCAGATGTTTTGCCCCACGAAGCGTCGGCGAGTCTGGGAAAAGGGCCAGGCCATCTTCCACCAGCGTGACCGACTTCGTCTCCAGCAGGCAGGGGGCCCCTTCGCCCCGTAACAGGAGATCGATGCGGCTCTCGCCGAAGGTGAACTCGCGGCCTACCTCAGTATAACCTGCAAAAGCTTCGAGGCGACCCGCCTGTATCGCCTCAGCAATCAGAGGCGATGGCAGTCGGGCATCAGCCGAGGCCAGTCCGCCATCCAGGGCCACTAAAGCCAAATCATACCTTGTTTTGCGCTGAATGCCAACCCTTGGCGCGAGCCAGATAGGGACGCCGGGCACGAGGAGCTCCCGCAAGCGGCCCGAGTTGGCGACATGCACGAAATGAGGCTCCCCGTCGATGCTGGCCAGGGCCAGAAAACGATTGAGCCGCTCCCGAAACACTGCTTCGCGGAGCGGCGCGTCAAACCGCATGAGGCTCGCTCCTCCTCACGGATGCTCCCTCTCTCTGCGATAGCTCTCGGCTAACAACTGCGTCACGTGCATCACCTCTACGCCATCGCCTCGGCGCTCGGCGCCCAGCCTGAGCTCCAGCATGCACCCGGGGTTGGCAGTTGCCACTACCCGCGCGCCTGCCGCCTCGACGTTGGCCATCTTGCGCTCCAGTAGCTGCGCTGACCTCTCGGGGTGGGTCAGGCCGTAGGCACCGGCGCTGCCGCAGCACCAGTCCGACTCACGCATCTCCCGAAGCTCCAGGCCAGGCACCGCACGAAGCAGCATCCGAGGGGCCTCCGATATACCTTGCGAATGGATCAGATGGCACGGCGCATGGTAGCTGACGGCTCGCCGGACCTCGCCTTTCGGAGGCCGGAGGGGCAGGCCGGCCAGAAACTCGGTGATATCGCGGGCCTTGCGGCTGACAGCCTCGGCCCTGGCGGCGTAAGCCGAGTCACCCGAGAGGACATCCGCGTAGTCCTTGAGGGTAGCGCTGCAGGCGGCGCAATCGGAGACGATGAAGTCGACTTCTCCGAAGGCATCGACGTTCCGCCGCGCCAAGGCCTCTAACGCAGTCCGGTCCCCATCGGCCAGATGAGGCGCACCGCAGCAGCGCTGCGCCTTCGGGACCACGACCTCGCAGCCGTTCTCGGTGAGGACCTCGATGCTGGCGCGGCTGGCGTCGGCGTAGACGAGGCTCATGAAGCAGCCCAGGAAGAAGCCAACCCTGTGGCGGACTGGCCCCTTCGCCGCTATCACCTCCGGCAACTCGCGGCGCAGGGGCCTCGTGGGAAGGGGCGGCAGGAGTTCCTCCATTTGACGGAGCCTCCCGCGCATCAGGCCGGAGCGGCGCACTAGCCGGCGGAGCCCCAGGCGCTGGTAGAGACGCAGAACCGTGGCGGCAAGCTCTAAGCGGCGCGGGTAAGGCAGAAGCCAGCGCAACGCCAGGCGCTGCGGCAAAGATGCCTCGTGCTCCTTCTCCAGTATCGCCCGCGCCGTCACAACCGCCCTGCCGATCTTGACCCCCGACGGGCAGACCGTCTCGCAGGCCTGGCAGAAGAGGCAGTGGTACATGTGCTCGCGGAAGCCGGGGCCCGGCGCGAGGTCGCCGCGGGCGACGGCGTCGATGAGGGCGATGCGGCCGCGCGGCGACTGCACCTCCAGGCCGGTGAGCTTATAGGTGGGGCAGACGGCCAGGCAGAAGCCGCAGCGGGAGCAGTTGGCGCGCTTGGCCTGCTCAACGAACTGCCAGAGGGAGGTGCTTTCCAGGGCAATCATCTGGCGATCACCGGCAGCGTCAGCAGGGCATGAGGCACGATGAGCACCGATAGCTCCTTCCCCAGCCTGCCCTCGATGATGCCCCAGGCCTCCTCCATCGTGGCCGCCGGGATCATGCGCAGGTCGCGCACAACCTGCGGCTCCTGTGCCCCCACGACGATCATCTCGCACTGCTGCAGCGCCTTGGCCACCATGAACGCGCGCTGCCCGCCGGCCAGGTAGCCGTCGCGTCGGGCATGCTCGATGATGGCCTCCAGGCTAGACGCCCGCTTCATGTCCTCGTGGAAGCGCAGCTCGCTGACGCCGAGGCCGGCGCCCTCCGGGCACGGCGCCGGCACGACAACAAAGCCGCCGCGCCTGACCACGGGCTCGGGCCCGAAGAGGAGGTTGCATGGCACGCGGCTCGTCTGATAGAGGTTGCTGTCTTTGGGATAGCCGACGCCGCCGATGGCGACATCGAAAGCGCCGGGCACGGATACCTGATAAACGCGCTTCGCTACCTCCACCAAAGCTGCGTGGACGGCGGCGGGCTCTCCGGAGCGCACGGCCACAATCCGCTTCTCGCCGTCCAGCACCACGTTGACGACGAAGCGCAAGCCCACTTTCCGCCCGATCTCCGTCACGGCGTCTTGAAATGGGTTGTCCTCGATGCGGCCCAGGCGTGTGCCGGAGTGCTCGATGAAGCGCGGGCCATGCGTATAGGTTATCGTCTCCTCGCCGGCGCAGCCGATGGCCACCGTCTTGCTGCCGCCGCTGAAGCCGGCGTAGAGGTGGGGCTCAACGAGGCCGGTGGCGATGAGCAGGTCCGCCTCGGCGACGAGCCTATTTGTGACGATAGGGACGCCCGCGGAGGTGTGGCCCAGCGAAACGAGGCCTTCCGGGCGGCTGGCGTCGTGGTCGATGACGCTGTAGCGGCGGGCGATGTCCTCGCCCAGCATCTCGGCCCGCTCCTCGGCCGTGCTGGGGCGATGCATGCCGGCGGCGATGAGGATAGTGATATCGCGCGGCGCAACGCCCGCCGCCTCAAGCTCCGCAAGTACAGGCGGCAGCAGGAGGGCATCCGGGCAGTCGCGGGTCATGTCGGTGACGGCGATGGTAACGTGCTGGCCGGGGCGCGCGAGAGCACGCAGCGGCGCTGAGGCCACCGGGCGGGCGATGCTCTCAGCGATAGCGGACGGCGGGTCGGCGAGGAGCGGCACCGGCGGCGGCTCGGCGACGAGGGCGCGGGCGCCCGCCGGCAGCGTGAAGTGCATCTGGCCGCGCCCGAAGGGGACTGCATATGTGGCGCCTGCAGGCATCGCTTCCTCCATCGTGAATGCCTTATCAGTCTATCATCATGGTAAAGAGGGGGACAAGGCTATTGACGATCCCGCCTGAGGTTGAGCGATCCTTAGGGGCAGTTCGCGAACCAATTTGTCACCCCGAGCGGAGTCGAGGGGTCTTGCTTCTTTTACCACCAAGCCGGTCTAAAGACAGGCCAGATTCCTCGCCTGCGGGCTCGGAATGACAGAATGACTGTTCTAAGTTGATGTCTTCCTACCGGTGACAGCCCATGCCGGTCTAGTACACGGTTATTCGCGAGCCATCGGCGGTCTTGGTGACGGCGATGCGGACGGGGAAGGCCTCCTTCAGCTCTTCGATGTGGGTGATGACGAGGATACACTG
>JACQUE010000262.1 GCA_016210425.1 Chloroflexota bacterium
AGGCCAGACTGATGAAGAGCGATGCTATAATTGAACAAAGGCGCAAAGTAGAGACTGTGATGGCTAGCGGCTTCGAGATAACGGACCATACGGCGGACATCGGGCTGAGGGCCTGGGGCAAGGACGTGCGCGATGCCTTCGTACAGGCCGCGACAGGGCTGTTCAGCATCATCTGCGACCTTGACGAGGTGCAGGAGCGCGAATCGCGAGAGGTGTCGGTGAGCGCCGAAGAGCGCGAAGACCTGCTCGTGGACTGGCTTTCAGAGATGCTGTATCTGTTCGACGCGGAGCTGTTGCTGCTGCGCCGCTTCGACATCAAGAGCCTTCAAGACGGCAAGTTGACTGCCACCGTCTATGGCGAGACTGCCGAGCCGGGGCGGCACCATATCAAGCTGGGGGTTAAGGCTGTCACCTACCACCAGCTTCGAGTGGAGGAGAGAGATGGCTGCCAAGTGGAGGTGATCTTCGACATCTGAGGAGGGCGGAAGTGAAAACTAAGCGCCAAGCGCTTGTGAAGATAGATGACTACCGCTGGGAGCTACCCCAGGACTACAAGCCAGGCATGCGCGTGCCAGGGCTGATATACGTAGACGAATACATGCTTGGGCAGGCGATGGATGAGCAGGCGCTGGAGCAGGTGGCGAATGTCGCCTTCCTACCGGGCATCGTCGGCCACTCCATGGCCATGCCGGATATCCACTGGGGCTACGGCTTCCCCATCGGCGGCGTGGCCGCCATGCGCCTCGATGACGGCGTCATCTCGCCCGGCGGCATCGGTTTCGACATCAACTGCGGCGTGCGCCTCGTCAGGACGGCGCTCACAGAGGCCGAAGTGCGACTAAAGATAGAGGAGCTCGCCACCACGCTGTTCCATAACATACCATCCGGCGTGGGCTCCAAGGGTCGCTTGCGGCTGCGCGGCAACGAGATCGACGATGTGTTGCGCGAGGGGCCGCGCTGGGCAGTGGAGATGGGATACGGGATCGAGGAGGACCTGGAACTGACCGAGAAGCTCCCTTCCACACTCCAGCCCGATCCCGAAAAGGTCAGCAAGAAGGCCAAAGAGCGAGGCTCGCCCCAGTTGGGCACTCTGGGCTCCGGCAACCACTTCCTTGAGGTCCAGTCTGTGGCCGAGATATACGATCCAGACGCAGCCAGGGTCATGGGCATCGAGAGCGTAGGGCAGGTGGTGGTCATGATCCATACCGGCTCCCGAGGCCTCGGCCACCAGACCTGCGATGACTACCTACACGTCATGGGAAAAGCCATTCAGACCTACGGCATCGATCTCCCCGACCGCCAGCTAGCATGTGCCCCAGTCGGCTCCCCTGAGGGTAAGGAGTATCTTGCTGCTATGGCTGCCTCCGCCAACTTCGCGTGGACCAACCGCCAGCTCATCCTGCACTGGACGCGCGAGAGCTTCGCGCAGGTCTTTGGGCTAAGCTGGCAGGAGCTAGGCATGCACCTCATATACGATGTCTGCCACAACATAGGCAAGATCGAGGAGCACGTGGTCGATGGAGTGCGGATGGAGCTGTGCGTGCACCGCAAGGGGGCGACACGCGCTTTCCCACCCGGCCATCCCGACATCCCCCAAGTCTACATGCAGATCGGCCAGCCGGTGCTCATCCCCGGCGACATGGGCAGGTACTCCTTCCTGCTGGTGGGCACGGAGACGGCCATGCGCGAGACTTTCGGCTCCACCTGCCACGGCGCGGGCCGCATGCAGAGCCGGGGGGCCGCCAAGCGCAGCCTCAAGGGCGTCAACATCGTGCAGCAGCTCGCTGCCGAGGGCATCGTCGTCAGGGTCCAGAACCCCGCGCTGCTGGCCGAAGAGGCATCGGTGGCGTACAAAGATGTCGAGGCCGTGGTCAACGTCGTGCACGGCGCAGGGCTGTCGCGCAAGGTGGCCAAGATGCGGCCGTTGGCCGTGGTCAAGGGGTAACATCCCAGGTATGGCATAGCTTAGAGGAGTGGCTAATGTACCAGGCGGTGGTCTTCGACCTCTTTGGCACCCTGGCGCGAGAGTACCAAGGAACAGTTTACACCCGCATGGCGGAGAGGCTAGGCATTCCCCAAACCCTTTTCTGGGAGCATTGGAGCAAGAGCTCCCCGGAGAGAAGCAGGGGAGGGCAGAGCTATCGCGACAGCCTCACGGAGATGTGCCAGAAGCTGGGCTTGCCGCTTTCTGCCGAGACAATCGAAGAGGTCGCCGCAATCCGGCTTGAAGAGACTAAGAACGCATTAGCTTCGACTCGGCCAGGAGCACGAGAAGTCCTCTCGACTTTTTCACGGGCAGCCATTCCTCTAGGGCTACTAAGCAATGCGACGCCTGAAGTCGCGCAACTTTGGCCATCCTGTGGGCTAGGATCCCACTTCAAGGCCACCGTCTTCTCGTGCGAGGTTGGAATGGGGAAACCGGAGCCGGAGATATATCGCCTCGTCTGCGGAAGACTAGGGGTTAAGCCGGAATATTGCCTTTACGTAGGTGACGGCGCCGACAAGGAGCTTGAAGGCGCGGCGGCTGCGGGGATGACCTCGGTCCAGATCAGGACAACCCGGCAGCGCATTCCTGAAGCCCGATACTTCATCGAGTCGTTACAGGGGTTGTTGCCAATTCTAGGGATCACCTCCTATTCACCAGATTAGCTTCCGATAGTCTTGTTCCCAATGGAGGCACAAAATGGCAGAGCAATTAGAGCTAGCGGCCAGCCATCGGCAGGTGATGCGCAAGAAGGTGAGGTTCTTGCGCCGGCAGGGGCTCAT
>JACQUE010000263.1 GCA_016210425.1 Chloroflexota bacterium
GCATAGAATTGCCAAGTAGTACACGGCGGGCCTGGCCCGACCGGAAGGAGCGGTTGTTCAAACAATGAAGGTCGTATTGATCGAGGACGTGGAGAACCTGGGGAGACAGGGGGAGATAAAAAACGTTGCCGACGGCTACGGCCGCAACTATTTGATCCCTAAGGGGCTCGCCGCCCCCGCGACGCCCGCGGCGCTGCAGCAGGCGGAGGCGCGCCAGCGCGCTCGCGCCCGCCAGGAGGAGCGCCTGGCAACCGAGGCGCAGACTGTCGCAGCCAAGCTCCAGGCGACCATCATCACCCTGCAAGCTCGGGCCGGCGAGCAGGGCCGACTCTATGGCTCCATCACTAACGTCGACATCGCCGAGGAGATAAAGCGCGCCACCGGCTACGAAGTCGACAGAAGGCGCATTGAGATCGAGGCTCCCATTCGGGAGCTGGGTACCCATGAGGTGTCTGTCAAGCTCTCAGCAGAGGTAACGGCGACGGTTACGGTGATCGTGGAGCCAGTAGAGGCGACGTGATCGAGGCGGAACGCCTTCCACCCCATGATATCGACGCCGAAGAGGCGGTGATAGGCTCCCTCCTTATCGACGGGGAAGCCATAACGAAGGTTGCCTCCCTGCTGCGCCCAGAAGACTTCTTCCGCGAGAAAAACTCCTGGGCTTACGACGCCTGCATCTCTCTCTATGCTCGCAATGAGGAGATAAACCAGATCACAGTGGCCCATGAGCTCTCCCAGCAGGGAAGGCTGGAGGAGATCGGCGGGCCATCATATCTCAGCTTCCTCATCTCCCGCGTCCCAACGTCGGTATTCATCGAGTCCTACGCCCAGGTGGTCTATCGCACGGCCCTTCTGCGCCGCCTCATAGATGTCGCCGGACGGATCGGCCGCCTGGCCTACGAGGCCGTCCACGACGTCGACAGCGTGCTGAGCCAGGCCGAGGAGATGATCTACGGCCTGCGCCACGGCCGTTCGACGGCCGACCTGGTCCACATCCGCGCCATCCTGGACAGCTTCCTCGAGGAGAGTGGCCTGGTGGCCACCGAGCAGGGGGCGCCCATCCCCCATATCAAGACCGGCTTCATCGACATTGACCGTCTCCTGGGTGGCCTGCAACGCTCCGACATGATAGTCCTGGCCGCCCGACCCAGCCTCGGCAAGACGAGCCTCGCCCTCAACATAGCCCTCAACGCCGCCCATCAGCAGGGCGCCTGCGTCGCCATCTTCAGCCTGGAGATGTCCAAGGAGCAGGTGGTACAGCGGCTACTGGCCAACGAGGCGGGCGTCGACTCGCAGCGCATCCGCCTCGACCAGCTCAACGATGCCCAGCAGGAGCTGATCATGGATGCCACCGGCCATCTGGCCGAGCTCCCCATCTACATCGACGACACGCCCGGCTCCAGGGTCATCGAGATGCGCAGCAAGGTGCGCCGCCTCCACGCGGAGCGCGGCGTCGACCTGGTCATCGTCGACTATCTTCAGCTCATCCACGCCGGTGGCTCCGTCGACAACCGCGTCCAGCAGATCGGCGAGATATCCCGCTCGCTGAAGACCCTCGCTCGCGAGCTCAACGTGCCCGTCCTCGCCGTCTCGCAGCTGAGCCGCGCCGTGGAGCACCGCCCCGACCGGCACCCCATGCTCTCCGACCTGCGCGAGAGCGGCAGCATCGAGCAGGACGCCGACGTTGTCATGTTCATCTACCGCGACGACGTCTACTACACGCCCGAGCAATGGCGTGACGGCCACCCCAATGAGCCATACCCGCGCACCACGGAGGGCGTCATCGCCGAGATCATGGTGGCGAAGCACCGCCACGGCCCTACCGGCCAGGCCCAGCTCCTTTTCTCCGAGAAGTCCAACCGCTTCCGAGACGTAACAACGCGCGCTTACAGGTGATCTGTGAAGGAGTTCTTCGGCTTTCCGGCCAATACGCGCTATACTCCTGTCCCTAACAGCTTCATCGTCGATGTCCTGCCGGAGATAGATGACATCGAGGAATTGAAGGCGACGCTACAGGTGATGTGGGCTCTTACGCGCAAGCGCGGCTCGCCACGTTATATCACTTTTAGCGAGCTTCGAGCTCAACGCCTGCTAATGGTCGCCGGCGAGGATGAGGCGGAGACAGCAGCGTTGCGGCATGGATTGGTGCTGGCTCTACTGCGAAGGACGCTCCTGGGCGTGGTGCTGGACAGGGGAGGCAAGAGCGAGGAAGCCTTCCTGCTCAATACTCGCGCCGGCAGGCAAGAGGCAGCGCGCCTTGCCGGCGGTCAAGTCGATTTACCTGAGCCCGAGCAAGAGCCGGTAGCGCCGGAGAGTCTCAACATCTTCGCCCTCTACGAGCGCAACATCGGCATCCTGACACCGATGGTGGTCGACGAGCTCAGAGAGGCTGAGAAGCTCTATCCGGAATCTTGGATAGAAGAGGCTTTCAAAGAGGCGGCGGTGCTAAACAAGCGGAGCTGGCGTTACGTGGCCCGCATTTTGGAACGCTGGGCCACCGAGGGGAAAGACGATGGAACGGTTAAGCGACATCCTAAGGCGGCAGTTGACCCCGACGACCCGGACAAATACTGGAAGGGGAGATACGGCCACCTGGCGCGAAGCTGATGCCGAAGGGGACACGGGTGAGGCAGAAAGCTGCCCTATCTGCGGAGGCATCGGTTTTGTGCGAGAGGATGTGCCTGTTGACCACCCCAACTTCGGCAGGGCCCTGCCCTGCGAATGCAAAGAGCGTGAGCTGGCCGAGGGCCGGATCGATCGCTTTCAGAGGTACAGCAACCTGGGCGGCCTGACCCGCCTGACCTTCGATAATCTGTCGCCCTACGGCAACGACCCGTCGCCCGCTAACCGCGACCGCTTTAACAATGCCTTCGCTATCGCCAAGGTCTACGCGGAGGAGCCTGCCGGTTGGCTCGTCCTCCTGGGCCACAGTGGCTCCGGCAAGACCCACCTGGCAGCGGCCATCGCCAATCATCTGCTTGAGAAGGGGCTTCTGGTCTTCTTCGCCGTCGTCCCCGACCTGCTGGACCACCTGCGCTCCACCTTCGGCCCCAATAGCGACGTCACGTACGACGAGCTGTTCGAGAAGGTGCGTAATGTAACCGTCCTCGTTCTCGATGACCTGGACACCCAGGGTAGCACGCCATGGGCCCAGGAGAAGCTCTACCAGATCCTAAACCACCGTTTCAACACCCAGTTGCCGACGGTCGTGACCTCGCGCGTGATCCTTGAGGAGATGGAGGAGCGGATCCGAACACGTCTGACCGACCCCGTCGTCTCCCGCGTCTGCTATCTGGCCGAAAGCGGCCCGGAGCTGCCATCATACTTCGGTGCTCTGGACCTGAAGCTCCTTAGCGGTATGACTTTCGAGAGCTTCGACAGGAGCGGCCTCAGCCGCGACGCCGAGGAGCGGGCCAGCCTGCGCAATGCCTACCGCCTCGCTGAGGGCTTCGCCAAGCAGCCTGAGGGGTGGCTGGTGCTGCAGGGGAACCACGGCTGCGGCAAGACACACCTGGCAGCGGCTATCGCCAACTATCAGAGACAGGCCGGTCGCAAGGTACTCTTCTGTCCTATCGCCGATCTCCTGGACTACCTGCGCTTCACCTTCAACCCCGATAGCAAAGTCTCCTTCGATTCCCTTTTCGAGCAGGTCAAAACAGTGCCCCTCCTGGTGCTGGACGACCTGGTGCCTCAGACAGGGTCGGCCTGGGCCAACGAGAAGCTCTTCCAGATCATCAACTACCGCTACAATGCCCAGTTGCC
>JACQUE010000264.1 GCA_016210425.1 Chloroflexota bacterium
TCCGGCCACTCTTATCCTCTGATGCAGAGAAGGTTGAGGAGATAGATTAACGTAGGGGCGGTTGGCGAACCGCCCCAACAAACTGCCGGAGAGATTCTTCGCTGGCGCTCAGAATGGCAGGTAAAAGCCTCCCTACTGCGTCAGCAGTTCCCGCAGCTCGCGCACGGTCTCGCGCCGCCAGTTGTCCCACTCGGGCTGGATGCGCTTGCGGTATTCGGCGCGCGCGTCCTCCTCCGAGAGCTTCAGCTTCTCCAGATCGGCCCGCATCTTCGCCATGGTCTCGTTAGCCGCCCTGGGCCGCTCATGCCAGGTACCAATCGGGTTTAGTTTGCCGTCGAAGCAAGCGAAGGTCGGCACGGAGCGGAACTGCCCCTGATTCAAATACTGGTCCATGATATCTAGGTTCTCATCCCTGGGGAAGACACGGAGTTCTATTCCGGAGAGCTGAGCTATCTTGGCCATGATAGGCAGGCCCCGATAGACATCGGGGCACCAGTCCTCAGCGATGGCCAGGACGCGCAACCCGCCACGCTGAGCGATCACCTTCTTGAAGAAAGCTACGTCATCCTCGGTCGCGGGGGCTGCCTGATAGTTGCTCTCGAACTGGTCCTTGTTCACCTTTATGCGGCCCATGTACTCCTCGTACGTCAGACCGCTGGCGAAGCGCTCTGGAGTTACGACTGCGGGTCTCTCCTGGACGGATGCCATGTTTGTCTCTCCTCCTTGATTGCCGGCCTTTCCTGCCTCGGCTGCTAACCCTACTTTTATACCTGTGCCTTTACAAGCTCCGGCTTCGGCACCAGAGCCTCCCTCAGCACCTGGTCCACCGTGTTGACAAAGACGAACTCCAGATCCTTGCGGATATCCTCGGGCACGTCCACTAGGTCCTTCTCATTCTCCTTGGGCATGATGATCTTCTTGAGGCCCGCCAGATGCGCCGCCAGGGTCTTCTCCTTGATACCCCCGATGGGCAGGACCCTGCCGCGCAGCGTGATCTCGCCCGTCATGCCCACCTGCTTGCGCACAGGGCGCTTGGTGATGGCCGAGATCAGGGCCGTGGTGAGGGTTACGCCCGCCGAAGGGCCGTCCTTGGGGATGGCGCCCGCCGGCACATGGATATGGATGTCATATTTCTCGTAGAAATCAGAGGAGACATCGCCGTACTCGGAGGCGTGGCCACGAGCGTAGGTCAGGGCAGCCCGCGCCGACTCCTGCATCACGTCGCCCAGCTTGCCGGTGATGATGAGGCCACCTTTGCCCCTGACCAGCGCCACCTCGACGAAGAGGACCTCTCCGCCAACCGGCGTCCAGGCCAGGCCTGTAGCGACACCAACCTCGTCCTCCTCCTCGGCTAGCTCGACGCGGAAGCGCGGCGGCCCCAGGTAGTATGGGACATCGTCCGGCGTCACAACCTTTAGCTCCTCGTGCCCGAGGGCCCTCTCGCGGGCGGTACGCCGGCACACGGTCCCTATCTCCCGCTCGATGTTCCGCACGCCGGCCTCCCTGGTGTAGCGCCTGATCATGGAGGACAGGGCATCATCGGTGAACTGGAGCTGGTCGGGTGTCAGGCCGTTCTCGGCGAGCTGGCGGGGCACCAGATAGCGCTTGGCGATATGCCTCTTTTGTTCCTCCGTGTAACCCGGCAGCTCCAGGGTTTCCATGCGGTCGCGCAAGGCAGGCATGATGGGGTCGGCCATGTTGGCGGTGGTTATGAACATCACCTTGGACAGGTCAAAGGGTATGTCCAGATAGTGGTCCGAGAAGGTGTAGTTCTGCTCGGGGTCCAGCACCTCCAACAGCGCCGCCGACGGATCGCCGCGAAAGTCGGCGCCCACTTTGTCCACCTCATCCAGCATGAAGACAGGGTTGTTGGACTCGGCACGCCGCAGCTCCTGGAGGATGCGGCCCGGCAGGGCGCCCACGTATGTCCGGCGGTGGCCCCGAATCTCCGCCTCGTCGCGCACGCCGCCCAGGGAAAGGCGCACGAACTTGCGTCCCATGGCGCGGGCGATGGACTTGCCCAGGGATGTCTTGCCGACGCCGGGCGGCCCCACGAAGCAGAGGATAGGCCCTTTCATGTCCTTCTTTATCTTGCGGACGGCCAGGTAGTCCAGGATGCGGTCCTTCACCTTCTCCAGGTCGTAGTGGTCTTCA
The DNA here is from genome assembly GCA_016210425.1 of Chloroflexota bacterium. Classification (GTDB taxonomy): domain Bacteria; phylum Chloroflexota; class Dehalococcoidia; order JACQUE01; family JACQUE01; genus JACQUE01. The sequence continues at coordinate 2,155 of JACQUE010000264.1, forward strand.
TCCAGGACACGCGCGGCCTGGGCGATGTCCAGGTTATCCTCGGTGCCCTTGCTCCAAGGCAGCGCCACCATCCAGTCCAGGTAGGTGCGCACGACGGCGTAATCAGCGGACATCGGTGACATCTTGGAGAGGCGGTCCAGCTCCCGCTCGGCCTCCTTGCGCGCGATCTCCGGCAGATTGGCGGCGTCCAACTTCTGGCGAACCTCGTTGATCTCCGCCGACTGCTGGTCGCCCTCGCCCAGCTCGCGCTGGATGGCCTTGAGCTGCTCGCGCAGATAATACTCCCGCTGCCCCTTGTCCATCTGGGTCTTGATGTCCTGCTGGATCTTGCTGCCGATCTCCAGGATCTCAAGCTCCCGGTTCAGGTAGCCGGTGAGCTTAGTGATCCGCTCCGCCACGTCCAGCGTCTCGAGGATCTCCTGCTTCTCCTCGCGGCTGAGGTTGAGGTTGGCCGCAACGAAGTCGGCGAGGCTTCCGGGGGTCGGTATGTTCAGGGCCGCGACGCCAAGCTCGCGCGGCAGGTGCGGCGCCAGAGAAATGACCGTCTCGAATTGCGAGAGCAGATTCCGCGCCAGCGCCTGCAACTCCGTTGTCTCCTCCACATGCTCCAGCAGCGGGATCACCCGAGCCTTGATGTATGGCTGCGTCTGAACTATCTCGACGATACGGATCCTGGAGATGCCCTGAAACAGCACTTGGACGGAGCCGTCGGGGACCTTCAGCATCCGGACTATCGTCGCGGCAGTGCCGACGCTAAAGAGAACCTCGGGGGTGGAAGTCTCCTGGTCAGTCTTCTCGGCGAATACGCCGACTATCTTCTCGGCACCAACCGCCTCATCGATGAGCCGCACCGTCCGGGCATCGGACGTGGCCAAAGGTACCAGTATGGCGGGAAAGAGGACAGCGTCACCGCTCGGAAGGATAGGCAGTATCGAAGGAATCTGTTGTTCCTCTGCCTCTTTTGCCTTCGCTGAAGTGGTCATCTCACACCTCACAGTCGCAATCTCAGCGCAAAGCCCGCTGAAACGGCTGTCAACTTTCCAGAACCTAAGCGGAGGGCTTCCTATGGCTTGATTCGGAGTGTTTGGGTCAGGTCAACCTTGACCTTAGGCAGGCAAATCTCAAGAAAGCCGTCACGGTAGGATGCCTGTGCACCATCAGGATCGACGGGTGACGGCAGGTTCACTATGCGCTCGAAAGGTCCGCATGAGATCTCCATCTGATAATATGTGCGGCGCTTGGGAGGGGTCGTGTCCCGCCTCTGCCCGCGCAGTATGAAATGGTCTCGGTCAACCGAGATGTCCATGTCCTCTTCACGTACTCCAGCCAGCTCCACGCGTATCACCACATCCTCCTCCGTCTCATAGACATCGATGGCCGGCACCCATACATGCGGGGAGAAGCGGACCGTTGGCTGCTTGGCGTTGGCGAAGTGGCTTAGCAACCTCTCCATCTGCCTTTGAATGCTGGTGATATCATCGAAGAGATGTTGCTTGAGCTCGGGCATCTCGTCCTCCTTAACATGGGTCCTGAGAGGAATGCGAACAGAACCATTCCGCAAAGAGAATATCCTTGCGCCTTTTTCCCACGACCTTCATTATAGCACAAGGGGAAGGCTTTACTCTCCCGATCTCAGGGGACTGCTGCCGGCTAACCGGGCTACTTTGCGCGGGGCGCCTTTCCAGAGGGCGGCTCA